>MCBC01000068.1 GCA_001723855.1 Candidatus Altarchaeales archaeon WOR_SM1_86-2
CGATGTTTCCTAAATCGCTTGCTTCCCCCTGTTTATACCCAACCTCTCTATGAATTTCCAAAGCATCCTCATGATATTTCAATGCTTTGTCAAGGTCTCCTTTATCACTATAGATAAGACCGATGTTTCCTAAACATGCAGATACTCCATATTTATCTCCCGCTTCTTGAGAAAGGTTTAATCCTTCATTATAATATTCTAAAGTTTTATCTAGGTCTCCGAGATTATGATACATTATCCCTAAATTAATCAGAGAGCGTAAATATCCTTCTCTATCCAAAATTTCTTTCTTTATCCCCATACTTTCTTCATAGAATTTAACTGCTTTGTTTCGGTCATTCATCTTTGAATATAGAACTCCAATGTTATTCGCTACTTCTGAGAGCATCTTTTTACTTCCAAGTTTCTTAAACAAACCCTTAGATTTATTAAAACATTCTAGTGCCTTATCATATTTTCCGGTGTCCCCATAAAGAATTCCCAACTTATTCAGAATATGTCCACTTAACTTATCCTCGTTGAGATTTTCAGATGCCTTTAAAGCTATCATATAAAATTTCTCAGATGCATCAAAATTTCCCTTCTTATAGTGACCCCATCCTAAACTGGTTAATTTTTTGATGGTTTCTTCATCAAAAGCCTCTTTTGGAATTTCAATATTAGACATCTTTTGTTTTTATTGAAAATTTTTGATCTGGACCATTAAATTCCGCAATCCATAGGTTCATAAGTTCAAATCCAAAAACATTTGGTGTTCCCTCTTTAAGACATTCTTGGCAATCTATAAACCTTTTTGTTCCAGACTTAGTGATTATTAACTTCCCTTTTGGTGTTTCATCATAAATCATTTTTTTAAATCTACATCCTGCACAGAATAGGAATGCTTTAATATCTTTTTTTGGTTTAATATCCCTTGAACTTCCTGATATTTTTGTAACCAAACACTCAAAGTTTCTAACCACCGCGCTTCTACCATCAAAAGCACCCATCGATTCTTTTTCTATTGGACTAATACCCATCTCTTCAAGCATTCTTTCAAGGAATTCGCAACTCTTAATCAGATATCTGCCCATCGGGGAAACAAAACCAGTATCCGGCCTAAAACGATAAGTAAATGGTTTATTATGTCCGCCAACCTTAAAACTAATATCTAAATAAGGTCTCTTAATATTTTTTCCTAGAGGCCATATTATTTCGTATTTATTTTCAATCCTCATTTTTATTAGAACCAATTTTCAGTTGGACAGTATATGAATACATCTTTTTCCAACCCTTTTTTTCTTATTTTACTCATTAGATCCCACTCGGACTTTGAAGATTCGATAATATCCCCTTTTGATATAGAGATAGCATAATATTTGCTAGGGTCTTCTTCCATCCTTTTTGAGAGTTTTTCGATTAGTTGTGTATTCCTCTCATGAATTTGAGATATGTCTTTTGGTTCTTTTTCAGATGGTCTCTTTTGTGATTGTAATTCTAGTTTTATACCTTTTAAAAGTCCAATAATCTCATCACCTTGAGGTACTGTCATTGGGTGCGTCTCTCCAGCTATCATGCATAGGTTTTTTCCAAGTTTCGATTTTGGTTCTTTGATTTCAGTTTTCTCGGCTTCCCACTCATATCGTCCGACCTCTGCACCACCTTTTGATCTTTCAGGCTCCATTTCAATTTTTTATTCTTTATTTATCCTTTAGATTTATAAAAATAAAAGTTCAAGTCACCACATCCTTAATCCTGTCTTCATCAACCGCTTTTTTAACCTCCATCGCTATCCTTTCGCCGACACTCAAACTTTCCCCGTAAAGATAGCCGGAATATGGTGTAAACGCCGTTCCGGGAGAGCCCTGGACCCTCATGCTTATGTCAAAACAAACAAATCTCTCTTTCGGGGGACCGGGAGTTAAAGCACACTGCAGTGCGAACGGTCCGATGATTCCGGGAGGATACTCCTGCTTTGCAACTTTAACGAATTTCTCGCCTAATTCAAATACCTGTTCAAGCAGCGATTCCTTAACCGTGCAGGCGATATGCCCCGCTTCAATTGCCTGGATTCCCCTGTACTTTAACAATTCACTTTGCTGTGGCGCAGGCAGCCGCAAAATTCCATCAAGATTTGTCTGTCTTCTTGTGTCTGTTCCAAGAAGTTCAAGCTCGTCATTGACTGCGGAATAGAAAAAATTTAGATTAAATTGGGTCCCGTCAATGAATTCTTCGATTACTGCTTCCTTTAGTGCTTCAGGAGTTATTTTTCCTTGTTTGTAGATATTTAGTTTACCGTTCTCCTTTTTTAAAATATACTCATCGTTTTTTTCACCACCGATTTCTAGGATTACTTTGTCTTCTTTCTCGTTAAGCTTAAATCTAAGCGAGTTTTCCCCATTTGTAACAGTTATGGTTTTACCATTATCGCTTTTCTTGATTTCTGCATTTTTCACCAGATATATTTTTCGGTCACCTCGTAGATGTTTTAGGAGTTGCTTGCTATCATTTCCAGGAATATTCTCCCAACTAAACACATACTCTTGTTTTATCATTTCTTCCGATTTACGATCATATTCTGATGCAGATGATGCAAAAAAGAATGCTCTTTCATAGGGTCTTTGTGCTTCTGCAACTTTGACAATAACCAATCGGTCAATTCCAGTAGGGCTTAAGTAATATTCCGGTTCTAAACCCTTAATAAATCTAGTCCCAGTTTTTTGAAGTTCGTAGGTTTTAGGATACGGAATCCCTCCTTTTTCCATTAAATCATACTGGTTGTTTTCAACATACCTTTCCTCTGCCCTCAGCATAGTCCGTGAGCCAAAAAGCGGGATCTTGAATTCATTCTCTATCTTTTCAAAGCCGACATATACCTCAAAAGAGCGGTGCGGCAGGAAGATGGTGTTTTTGCTCTGCATATCTTCAATAACCTCGGGGTTTGTGATTTCAGAGAATTTATCCAGCAAAATCACTTCATCGACAACCCCCTTTCCTTCTCTTGATTTATAATATTTTGCATAGGTTTTATCCCTTCCCTTCTGGCAGACAACAAGGGTTTTGAAACCAAATTTCTTAGCCCCCCTCGATATATCCAGGGCAGAATGCGAACCCAGCACCCCGACGGTTATCCCATCCAGGTCATAATTTTTCAGAATCCCGAATATTTCATCTCTTTCAATCATTTTTTCTTACTCTAATTTTTTAGAATAATAAGAAGAAAATAATAATAAAATTGGGCGTTAAAATTAAGGGGGTTGTAATCCCGGGATTTAACAGGGGCGCGGGGTATGTAAGGGCATACAGGGATAAATTCAAGGATAAACTCGGGTTTGAGCCCTTTGAGGGGACGCTGAATATTAAACTGGAGGAGGGTGACATGGAGAAGGTTAAGCAGAAAATCTCCGTAAATATCGGGGGTTTTGAGAGGGACGGCAGGGAATTCGGGGGGGTGGGATGCGTTCCCGTGAGAGTTGAGGGGATTGACTGCTGCGCGATTTTGCCAGAGAAAAGCAGGCACAAGGATGTCGTGGAAATAATCCACCCGTTCAATCTGTCCGAGAAACTGGGTTTAAGAAACGGGGACATGGTTGAGATTAATCTATAATAATCCTGTCCTGCCATATTGCGAAAATTCGCGAAAAACTTTTTGTTAGAAATCACAAAAAATGAACTGAATATTACCGGAGTGCATAATTATGCATGGAGTGCATATTATCATCGGGTATAATTCGAGGGATTTTATATCTCAAATGCATAATTATATAATTAAAAAAATGAAAAAAAAATTGACGGATGAGGAAAGGAAGATTGCCGAAGAACTGCTCAAGGATATCAAGGGTGAAATCCAGGGCAGCATCGATGATGAATCAGTAGGGAAGGTTGTAAAAAAGATTGTCAAATTATCCCAGGAGGGATTAAAAGAGGAAGAGATTATCGATGAAGTAAAGGCAGATATTAAACCCATCATATATGAGACGTGTACAGAAAAACTTGACAGGTATTGTGGAGCATGCTAAGGATAATCGACGGGTTCCTGAAGACCGGCTTTGAATAAGTTCAAATAATGCGGCTGTAAAAACACCCGGGCAGAGTTTCTAAAAACACGGTGAAATCAAAAAGGAAAATCCGAATTAACCCGAAATTAGAACTTCAACTGTTCGCTTGAGATGAAATAAAATGAAAACACGTGATATGGTGGATGTTGCATTTATGTTTCCTCCGGGGGGTAGAATCGACTCTTTCCGGCATCACCTTGGAATGGCTTACATTCAAGCTTTTCTGGCCAAATACGGATATAATTCAAAGCAGGTTATACCTCTTCCGGGAAGCACATTGAAAGAATGCGCTGAGCACCTTATAGCCACAGACGCACAAATAATCGGATTTTCCTGCTATGACACCAATCTTTATTTGATTCGCTCTCTTGCATCCCATATCAAGCGAAAAATGCCTTCTGCGATCATAGTAGCTGGCGGACCCACCGCTACATTTTCGGGTGAAACCATTCTAACCCACATCCCCGAAATTGATATTGTTGTGCGCTTTGAAGGTGAAATAACGACATTGGAAATCGTCTCCCACATTCTTAAGGGAACACCCGACTGCCTTGATGATATTAAAGGCATCAGTTTCAGGCATAACGGATCGATCGTTAGAACGCCTGATCGCGCCATTTTTTCCTCGGGTGAGGGTAAAGAAAGAGAACTGGACGATTTGCCGTCTCCATACCTGGAAGGTATCCTTGACGGGACAGAAGATGCGGGGATATTAACTGCCAGAGGATGCACGCATAATTGCACTTACTGCAATTTTGCTGCAATGTCACGACATACTATCCGCTTTCACTCCGTTGATAGAGTTATCAATGAATTAAAGGTTATACAGTCTGCACTGGGAACCAAAACAGGATGTCCCTCTATGATTCGCATTCCCGTTCATGATGATGCGTTTACCATCAATACGCGGCGGGCAAAAGAAATATGCAAATGGATTATCAAAGAAGGACTCGGGCTGAATCTGTACTGTATGTGCCGTGCTGATAACCTTGACGAAGAACTTATCTCACTCCTTAAACAGGCTGGTTTCGTAGATATCACCTTTGGCCTGGAGAGCGCTGTCCCCGAGGTTCTCCGCAACATCAAAAAGGTCTGTAGCATCCCCCCTGAACCTGAAAATGACGATTATGCTCCCGAAAGGCGATTCCTGTCGAAAGTCAGGGAAGGGGTCGCTCTGGCAAAGAAGTACAATATGGAGACTGCTGTCAGCATCATTCTTGGACTCCCTGGTGAAACCCCCGATCAAGGGTTGAAAACAATCGAATTTGTTAGGAAGTTGAATGTTGACTATTACGCCCACAATTTCCTTGGAGCATATCCCGGCACAGAGGTTTTTGATAAAGCAAGTGATTATGGCATCAATGTAAAATTTTCGGATTCTTTTTTGCGGTACAATACCACCCATGCTTACCCTGCCCCAAGTATCCCGTACCTGCGAAACTCATCAATCTATGTGGAAGGTCAAAAGGTGGCGCAAACCCTCTTGCAAATCTTTGCGGGAGGTAAAACTTTAAAGTCAACACCTGGAGGGGGTATTACCTCGGTCGTTGTTAAGATAAATAATTCTGCCGAATTAAGCAATATCTTTAAATGGTTGTCTCATATTCTTGCTGTAAACGGCAATGTCTTCGTGTTCGTGAATGAGAATACAAGCCATGATGAATTAACTAAAATAATACGCACAAGTTATGCTGCTTTCCTGCCTACGGAAAGGCGCTACATTTTGGGGGTGTTATCAGATGAAAATGCAGAAGTAATTTATAAAATGCCTGAAAGAAAAGTTATCAGGTGGAAGTTCCAGTTCCCGTTGGTCCAATTCACTAAATACCCCGATTTCGCAGACAAAACAGGACGAACCGATACTGAAAATTTTCCCGTTTTTTACCTAAAAGAAAAAAGGGATGTAAATGTTCTCGCTGCTGTGTCAGAAATCTCAGCCCGGGAGGCTGGGCATGACGAAGATGCTTCAGGTTTCTGGCTTAACGGAGTTTTCCTTGACGGGTGCAGGTGGAGCAGGTCTGTTTGCCCTGCACTGGAATTGAGACAGTTTATTATTGCTGAATCGGGTGAGATTCAGCCGTGTATGACAGGGCAGACTCTGGGGGGGGGTGGCGATAATATTCAGGACACAAGGAAACGCGCACAAGACCTCTATAATAAGTTGCGCATGGACAGGGGGTGCGATGAGTGCCCTGTCGATTCCCGGTGTGCAAAGTGCCTCTTCCCAGACCCCATCAGCCCGCAAGAGTACTGTGGGATACAGCGAAGTTCCCCTGATATAGCGGGAATTGTAATCGGTTCCAAACTAGCAAATACCGTTCGTACTCTTAACGAGTGATGATTTATAGGTATGATCAAGTAGTAACCTCGCACCCGTCCTCCGTAACGATCATTGTGTGCTCGAACTGGCTTACGACCCCGCCTTCTTTTTCATGGAGTACGGGATATTTGCGAAGTATTTCCTGTTTTTCCGGATTCATTCCCTACAGATTTTGTTTAATACCATAACGACATCCCCTAAATCTGTAATTTCGGGATCCTCAGATAATTCAATTATCCTCTGTCTCAGATCGCATAATTTATCTTCCAATTTAAACTGGTTTATTCTCTTTGAAAAATAATCAACATCAAGGTTCTTTGCCTGATGCATCAATATTGAGATGATATCGATGTGATTGCTTTCTGTTTGGATTATTATAGATAATTTGCTCACCAATAAATCCTCCGCAGACATAAAATGAACACAAACTCCATCGATTTCTTCATCACTTCTGTGTTTCCATGAGTCATCATCAAAGTTAAAGCCATCAACGTCCATCCAAAAATCAACCTCATTTCCGCCAATAACGAAAACACTATATTGACTTTCCAAGAACTCCCGATGCGTGATGCCTTCGGTAGATTTAAAATCATTTTTCTCTAAAATTTCAATAAAATTTTCAGGGATATTCTCTTTTTTAACAACAACATCTATGTCAAATGTTGCTCTCGGCGTACCATACTTGGTGCTTGCTAACCCGCCAAAGATCAAGTATTTGATCCTATATTTGTCTAATAATTTTGCTAACTTCAATATTTCTCTTCTCATCTTAAATTTTTAATTTATGAGTTAAAATATGTGAAATTGCAAAGCAATTTCAATACACAAAATTTGCTTTGCAAATTTTGATTGTTTTGCTCACAAAATTTTTTTGATTTTGATTTTTCTTTCTTAGTTTATCGTACTCCTCCAGGGTATTTAGCCAATCTTTATTCTTTCCCTTCCTTAATCCTGAAATGCGAATGCATCTTTTTAATCTTTCTAATTCCCGGCTATTCATCCTTTTTTACCTTTCTCATTTTCTAAGTAGTAACCTCGCACCCGTCCTCCGTAACGATCAGGGTGTGCTCGAACTGGCTTACGACCCCGCCTTCTTTTTCATGGAGTATGGGATATTTGTGAAGTATCCCCTGCGAAGTCAGGTCTCTGAGCAGGATGTTGAGCCTTAACGGACTTATTTTTTTGGAGAACCATCTTGCTGCAAACGGCAGGGCTTTTCGTGTCTTTTCAATTTCATTGAGCATGATGCGGGCATCCCTCATCCTCACGGGCCTTAATTCTTCAAGAGAAAAAATCTCCGCTTGCTTTGATTCAATAACTCTTCCCGCACCATCTGTAGCGAATGGCTCTATCGCCAAAACCATTCCCTCTTCTATCTCCTTTTCATAAGACACGGGAACATTTGGTATTGAAATGCCTGCGTGAAGATTATACTGCTTGACCTCGTGCCCCGTTAAATTTTCAATCGGCTTATAGCCTGCATCCTCCAGAGTACTCTGCACCACTTCCCCCAGATCCCCGGTCGAAATCCCCGGCTTTATTGATTCTATCACACTGCTCAGTGCTTCTTCGTTTGCTCTGAGCATGCCGCCGTAATCCCCGGAAAGGTCCATGGTGTACGCGGTGTCGGCGATACAGCCGTTTATATGCACTCCAAGGTCAATGGTTACAACATCCCTCTCCCGAATCTTTGTTTCATCCCCCGCCCTCGGCGTATAGTGGGCGGTAATATCATTTATGCAGATGTTAACCGGAAAAGCCATCTCGCCCCCGGATTCCTTAATCCGTGATTCAATCTGCCCGGCAACATCAAATACCTTCGCATCCGGCTTAACCAGACCCCTGCTCCACTCCCTGACATCCTTCGCGATATCCCCCGCTTTCCTGTATGATGCTTTCTCTTCCTCGTCCATATACATTATTTGAAAAAAATAAATTAAAATAAGATTAAATTACTGGAATTTGCAGAATTCTCGGGGGGTCGGTGATCTAATGGGGTTTGGGAGAGTAAAATTGTGACAATAGAGGGGTTCAGTCCCTGATCCCCGCGCCCTTGACCTCGAACACGCACTCCCCTTCAGGCAGATTTGGGGAATCAACCAGTTTTGCAACTCTTTTATCCCCTTTACTCTTCCTCAGATAAACCCTGAAGGTCGATTGATGCCCGACCACATGCCCCCCGACAGGTGCCGTGGGGTCGCCGAATGTCAGTCCAGGCATTGCCATTACCTGATTCGTTACTATTACCGCGATATTATGAACATCGGCCAGCTTTCTCTGAAGATCGTGCATGTGGGCATTTAATTTTTGCTGTCTTCTCGCCAACATGCTCACTCCGGCATAATCAGCCCTGAAGTGCGACATCAATGAATCAACAACAACCAGTCGCGCCCCTTTTTCCTTTGCCATATTCACGGCTTTTTCAGCCAGTAAGATTTGATGATCGGAGTTGTATGCCCTTGCAACAAATATATTGCCCAGCACTTCCTTTGGGTCCAAACCAGCACCCTCTGCCATGGATTCAATTCTCTCCGGGCGGAACGTGCCTTCCGTGTCAATGTATATGGCGGTGCCGTTCAATCCACCTTTTTCCTTTGGTAATTGAACATCCACGGACAATTGATGCGCGATTTGTGTTTTTCCGGAACCGAATTTTCCATAGAACTCCGTGATTGCTCTGGTTTCAATGCCTCCCCCCATTAACTTATCCAGTTCCTCGCTCGATGTGGTTATCTTACCCACAGATTTCCTCTTCTCCAGGACATCCAATCCTGTTTCAAATCCTATATGTGCTGCTTCTCTTGCTTCTATGATTATCTTCGTAGCGACTGCATCTCCGATCCCCAGATCCTTTAATTCCCCGGAAGAAGCGGTTGCCAATGCTTCCACGCTGCTGTATCCGGACTCTTTCAGTTTTTCCGCTGTCGTAGGTCCTATACCGGGTAAATCCTCTATATCGGTTATCTCTTTCTTTGCCATTTTTTATTGCTACTAACCCATTATTTTAACCCCCGATCCTTTTGGGTTCCTTTCAGATAATTCCTGGATTGACATGCTTTCCCCGATCTTTTCTATTTTATTCTTTGCACCTTCGCTGAATTTAAATGCTGCCACCGTAACCCTATGATCCAGGCTCCCAGAACCGATAACCTTTCCGGGCACTATCACGACATCGCCCTCTGATGTGTGCTGATTTATCTCTCCTAGGTTGACCTCTCTCCTGTTCTTTCTAACTCTCTCCAGTTCATTTGCTACAGTAGCCCATATCGGGGCACTATTCTCTCTACTGTGCTTTCTCAGATTCTTCACCAATCCCATCCTTTCCGGATCCTTGTATTCAATTGTTCTCGGCATTTTTAAAACACGGCTTTAGCCCATAGTGCTTGGGAGGGGTGATAGGAGGGTTCAAGCACTATGTTTAGCCAACCGCATATTTTGATTAAATATTGAAAAAACTTTTAAAAAACATCAAAATTGCTTGCAATTTTGTGTTCGCAAGATTTATGTAATAAATCCTGGGATCCAAAACCACAGAGTGGTTTTGCGACTCCAAAATGTGGCGGAGCAAAGCTCCGACATATGTCTGACCAAAGGTCTGCCACACTTGCTTTGCAAGTTTTGCGAAGTTTTATCAAAAATATAATTTATAAAAATAAAAACTATAAAAGCGATTCCAGATCATCTATATCCTTCTTGAACGCCTCAAATGCTTTTGAGACCATCACATCAACAGGCAATTGCCCGTATGATTCAACAAAAAATTTAAATTTGCCGTCTTTAATTTCGTATGATGATAAGCCCCCTTGCCACTTTATGTGCCTGCTCCCAAAACCTAATTGAGCAGAAGCCTCTAACTCAATTTTTTGATCCTTTGCTAACTTTACAATGGGAATGTTCCCATAAACCGGGATAATTAATGGGTCTCTTGGCATGAGATCCCCGCTGTAAACGGTTTTTGGGTTCTTTGCCCCTTTAACATCAAGGTTAAAAAGAGCGGAACACTTCGCGCAGCCCATGCCGTCTTCCCCTCCATTACAATCGCATTCCGACGGAAGATTATAAGTTTTTATATCTGTCTTCAGCGGGACCAAACCAAGCCTATGGGCCAAAACTTCATCATCCAGCACGGAATCGTTCCTGTAGATAGCCACCTTATCGATAGCCATAACTGGAATTCTTGAGATAATCACTCTCCTCAATGCATTTGCCGTCTGCGTGTTTATTCCTTCAACCTCAAACCATACCTTATTGTCCTCCTTCTTGATAATTTTTACTTTCATTTTTTACTGCGTGTCATTGAGCGATCGCAAGTTTCAGAAGGTTGTTTTATACTCTTCTGCCCCGCTTTCCGCCCTTGGGTCTGCACCCTCCGTGCGGGACGGGAGTAACATCCTCGATCTGCCCGATCTCCACCCCCGATCTTGAAATTGCTTTGATTGCTGCTGCCACCCCCTTTCCCGGGTACATGGGACCATTCTGCCCTCCCGGGGCTCTAATTCTCACATTGAGTTGGTTCACCCCCCTATCTCTTATATCCCCGATGGTTCTTGATGCAGCAAGCATGGCGGCATAAGGTGTTGATTTATCTTTGTCCGCCTTAACCATTGAGCCAGCAGTGCGAATGCTGATTGTTTCAGCCCCTGTTATGTCCGTCACATGCAAAATCGTATTATTCTGTGATGAGTATATATGTAAAACGCCCTTAAGCCCCTTTTTCTTTGACACTCCAATCACCTGGGCAGAGGGTTCTGCTTTTTCCGCCTCTTCAGCATCCCCGGGAGGTTCCTTTAATTTCTCTCCTTCCTCAACACCTGGAGGGGTTTCCTCTGCTTTTTCCGCCTCTTCAGCATCCCCGGGAGGTTCCTTTAATTTCTCTCCTTCCTCAACACCTGGAGGGGTTTCCTCTGCTTTTGCTTGCTCAGGAGGACTTTTTACTTCTTCTTCATTCTCTTTTTCCCCTTCAACTACCCCGGCATTTGTGTCTTCTTCCTTTGCCACGTTAATTTAATTACGAAAACGAGAATAAAAATCTATTCTAATTTTTTCAATTCCTCCACCAATCTGGGGAGCAGCACGCACGGGTCTGAAACAATTCCCAATGCATGGGTTGTGCCTCTATCCTGCAGCCGGGTCACAACATAGGGATTTATATCTATAGCCACCGTCTTAACTCTTGAAGGCAGCATATTGCCGGTTGCGATCCCGTGCAGCATTGAAGCATAGATAATGCACATATCTGCATTTTGAACGTACTTCCTCATTTCATCCTGGGCTTCCATAACATCCGTTATCGTGTCTGGAAGAGGGCCGTCATCTCTAAGCGACCCGCCGATTACAAAAGGAACCCCGTGTTTAATGCACTCATACATAACCCCTCCCTTAAGCACGCCTTTCCCAACAGCCTCTTTTAGCCCTCCCGCTTTGCTAATCTCGTTTATCGCAACCAGGTGACTCTTATAACCCCTCTTAAGCACCCTCCCTGTTTTCTCATCCATTCCGAGAGTGGTGCCAAAGAATTGTTTTTCGATATCCATTGTTGCAAAACCATTGCCGGTGAACATTGCCTGCATATAACCCATGCGAATCAATTCCGCCAGTGCCCTATCAGCCCCCGTGTGAGCCATCGCTGTGCCTACAACATGAATGATAAACCCCCCTGCGTCTTTTACTCTTTTCATCTCCTCCGCCAGATTTATTATGTATTCATTCACCGGCTTTTCTGGTGAAACCCCGCTTGACATAAAACCGAATATGTCCATCGGCTCTCTTGACCTCTGGGGGGCAGAAACCTTAATGCCCTTCAAACCAACCACCACATCCTCGCCTTTCTCAACCAAACCCTGGCGCTTGCATACTGCCCTTTTCCTTTCCCTGTCAACAACCACTATGCAATCCATCTCCAGGCTATCAACCTCCCTCCATTTTCCGTTTAAATAAATAAATGTCGGATGATGGGTTGTGCCGTAGAAGTTGTCCGGGAGAACCCCGTTTTCAGGGGCTTTTTTTGTTTCCGCCTCCGCGGTTGGAAGTGTCGCTCCCAATCTCTCAAGTTCGTCGAACATCTCCCGGGAGCCTTCAACAATCAATTGCGCATAGCTTTCTTCGGTCTTTCTCTTTCCTACGTCCAACCGGATAATCTCGAAATCCCCTCGCATATCCATTATCGTATCCAGGACCCTCTGGAATATCCCGGAATCTATTATATGTCCCGTTAACTCTATCGTTTCTTTCACTTTAACTCTTATTAGTTTTTGATTAATTAAAAATATAAATCAACTAACAACCCCCCAAAAATATATATCATAGGTCTTATTACCACATTCGACAATAATCTGAAGTTTTTTGGCTTCCATGAAAACTTTTTTAGGAATAAAGATATAGTCTATTGTCCTGTTTTCTTCCCTGGGAATAGAAACCTCTTCGGTTAACAATTCCTCATCCGCATACTTTATATGGTAGGTGTAATTACATATTTCGTGCGATACTATGGTAAACGAAATGTTATATTCTTCTCCAAACTCCATTTCATGCGGCAGAGAGGAATGATTATTGAAGTACAGCTCTGAAAATTGCCCCCCTTGGTGGGGTGTTGTTAACACTAAATATATTGCACCCAGGACGCCTGCAACCGAAATAATCCCTACGATGTAAACGGCTACACGCCCTAAATCAATTTTCGTTTTTTCCTCCTCCGCAAGTCCTCTTCGCTTTTCCATCTTTATAATTTATCATTTATGCGTAAAATAAAATGTTAATTCATCATTTCTTTCATCCAATCTGCAGAACCCGAACCTTTCGAACTGGATTATGTCATCCGCCCGTAGATTCCTGCAGGTTTTCTCGCAGAATCCGTCAATCCCCCCCCTGGAAGTTAGAACCCTCGCGGTTAGATGGTCCTCCGCAAGCCACTGGACTTTTTTCATGCTCTTGATGCTTTCCTTTTGTTTTGAGTAATGCTCACCTCTTTCCCCTAAAACCCTGACCCTTGGACCCATGCTGCCCATGACATACTCTCCGGTAATCTCACCGCCAATATCTTTTACCTCAACGCTGAAAAGGTTCATCAATCGTATCTTCTCACCTGCCGTTAATTTACCTGCATCGTCTTTTGAGATAAAAAGCACCATTTCTCCATCTGATTTCAGAATAAACTCTCTGCTGCCGCGCTCCTTAAAATCCTTATGCAGGGGCATTTCCAACTCAACGCTCGGGGGATCTTTAACCACCAGCCTGACCGGGTCCGGGATGAAGAAGTATCTATTTGCGGCAGGATCAATCATCTTCTTATTCTCTGCACATAAATTTTCCGGGCTGAATTCTATGTCCTTCTCCTTTACCCCAAGATCCAGCATATAGTTCCTTACGGCATCCGCTCTAATTCCCCTTCTCTTTAATGCCTTAAGCGTCCATAATTTCACATCATCCCATCCGGAATAATCCCCCCTCTCTATGCCCCTCCTCATCTCTGATGTGCTCAGCACCTCCTCGACCCGCATCAACCCGTAGTGGATAAAGACGGGCTTATGCCAGTTAAAATATTCGTAGATGTATCTCTGCCTTTCAGTATTTATTATATGATCCTTCCCCCTGAGCACATGTGTTATCCGGAGGAGGTGATCATCCACCGCCACGGAAAAATTCATTAACGGGTACATTCCCCTCTCTTCCCCCGTTCTCGGATGCTTTCTCTCCACAACCCTCATTATCGGGTAATCCCTCACCGCAGGGTTCGGATGCGCTAAATCGGTTTTTAATTTCACTGCCCCCCGCCCTTCCTTCCAGTCCTTCATTTCTTCAAACAGAGATAAATTCTCTTCCACCGATGCGCTTCTGTGCTCGCACTCCAGGGATTTTAACTTTAATGTTCTGAATTTTTCACTGTCGCAGTCGCAGACATATCCAAAGCCTTTCTCGATCAACCTTCTGCAGTAGTCCGCGTAAATGTCCAGGCGATCGCTCTGCACCACCTTTTCATCCCATTCAACCCCGAGCCATTCCAGATCCTCTTCAATCAGATCGTAGGCTTCTGTATCAACCCTTTTCGGATCCGTGTCCTCTATCCTTAAGATTAATTTCCCGTTATATGATTTTGCCAGTTCATCATTCAATACGGCTGCCCTTGCGTGCCCTATATGCAGGGGTCCCGACGGGTTCGGGGCAAACCGCATCACAACCGCCTTGTTCTCAAAACCGGGATGTTTCATTTTTTTAATATTTATAATTATAATTAAATAATCAGGAAAATGGTATCAGTAGATAAAGCGATTATTGCTCGCCTGAAAACTTCTGGCGAGACATTTGAGATACTGGTGGACGCGGATAAAGCACTGGCTTATAGAAGCGGGGCAGGTATTGACATAAAAGATGACGTGCTTGCCATAGATGCCGTGTTTAAGGACGCGAGTAAAGGTGACAGGGCATCAGAGGAGTTGATGAACAAACTTTTTGGAACCACAGACGTTTATGAGGTTGCGGATAAGATAATCAAGAAAGGGGATATTCAATTAACGACCGAGCAAAAAAGGAGGATGCTTGATGAGCGAAAAAAGCGGATAGTAAACATTATCTCAAGAAACGCCATAAACCCGCAGACTAATTCCCCGCATCCCCCGCAAAGAATAGAGGATGCAATGGATGAAGCAAGGGTGCATGTGTCTTTGGCAAAGAGTGCCGAGGAACAGGTTGAATCTGTTATAAAATTACTCCGCCCCTTACTGCCGATAAAATTTGAAAAGCGAAGGGTGGCGGTTAAGATACCCGCGGGGTATTCCAGCAAGGTTCAACAGGTTTTAAGGGAATTCGGCAGGGTGGAAAAGGAGGAGTGGGCAGGTAATTACCAGTACTGCGTTCTGGAAATCCCCGCCGGGGTCCAGGATGACTTTTATAATAAATTAAACAACCTGACCCACGGGGAAGTTGAGATAAAAATATTGTAGGTGGCAGTAAGTCTAAATGTAATTCCAAAGGTGCTGTACAGGCCCGGAGAAGCGTTTGAATCGGTAAAGGAAGCAACAACATTAAAGGACGGTATACTGCTTGCTTTTGTTTTCGCTGCGGCGGGACTGATTATAAGCCAAACAGTAAGTTTTTTCACAACAAAAAGCATGGGTTTTGGCGCATATGATGCGTTTTTCAAGAATATGGAACTGTTGTCATTCCTATGGATCGTAATAATCATATTTCAGATAATTGCTGCGGTTGTTTCAGTAATTGCTGTCGGGTGGCTTTCTGCAAAACTTGCGAAGTCCCTTTTTAAAGGAGTTGAAGATGTGCAAAGAACGGTTGGCTTTCTCGGTTACGGGCAGGTTATTAGTTTTGTTTTTGTAATAATCAACACGGTAATTTTTGCCGGATTTTTAAAGGATTTTTTTAGCAGTAGTTTTTACTTTTTTCCTTTTAGCGGCAATTTTTGGCTTGCCTGGGGGGTCTTGATGCTCGTCGAACTTATCGGACTGGTATGGATGATATATGTAAATGGAACCGCTGTTAGTGTGGCAAACAATATAAAATTTTTAGAAGGGGCGGTTACATATATCATATCTGCAATTGCCGTTGGAATAGTTCTTTGGATAATAATGGCCATACCGATGATGCTGCTTATGATCGCAGTTATGTTTGGGGAAGGGGGAATGATGGATAACATGGCAGATGCCATGAATGCGGCTGAAATCGCAGCAGAAGAAGGTGATGTTTCAATCTGTTATGATATTTCAGACCCATGGGGTAATATGAAGGAAATGTGTATCATGAGTGTCGCAGAAGAAACAAACAATGTCTCCCTCTGCTATAATATAACCGATTGGGTAATGTACCGTGATTTCTGCATCATGGCAATTGCAATTGATAATAAAAATTCAACGTTATGCGGGGAAATAGAAACTCCGATGTACAGGAAGCAGTGTGAGATGGGAGCAACGCCGGGGAATAGAACAAACTCGTGAATATAGCCAAAAAAGAAAACCCATGAATGCCGGGTTGATACCGTGCAAAACTTCTTTGCCGTTAAACCCCCAAGTCATATGTCTAACGGCCTGTTTTTTGTCATAACCCCTTCATCAATAATCTCAAGATTATGATCCCCCCAGATAAGGTTTGGATCGCTCATTACAGCCTCCTGAACCCCTGCAAAACCCGGATTTATTCTTGCGGCTTCTCTAAACTCCTCCTCCGCCTCCTCATATCTTTTTAGATTTTCCAGCAATAATCCAAGGTTGTGGTGGGACTCTGCAAGTCCCGGATTTATTCTCGCCGCTTCTCTAAACTCCTCCTCCGCCTCCTCATATCTTTTCAGGTTATAGAGCAAAATCCCGAGGTTATTATGGGCCTGCATATAATCCGGGTTTAACCTTATAGCCTCCATGAATTCCTGTTCTGCATCTTCATGCATGCCTAAGTTTTCCAGTAAAATCCCGAGTGAATGATGTGCGTGCGCTAAATCGGGACTTAACCTTATCGCTTCCCTGAACTCACGCTCTGCTTCATCATGCCTGTCTGACATGCTCAATAATACCCCCTCGTCATAGCATGCATCCGCATCGCTCTGGGATGCCCTTATCGCTTCCCTGAACTCATACTCCGCTTCATCATATCTTTTCATGTTATAAAGCAGGATTCCCAGATTGTGGCGAATCTTGATATCATATGGGCCTATTTCAATTGCCCTTTTAAACTCCTTTTCCGCTTCGTCATATCTTTTTATGTTATGAAATAAGATTCCGAGGTTGTTATGGGCGTGAATATGCTCGGGATCCAACCTTATCGCTTCCCTGAACTCATGTTCTGCCTCTTTAAATCTATTCGTTATGCTGAAGAAAACCCCTCTATCATTGTGGGCCTCAGGATCATTCAGGCACATCTCCATCGCCAGACTGAATTCTTTTTCAGCATCCTTATACCTTTTCAGATTATAGTACAGGATACCAAGATGGTGGTGCGCCACAGCATTCCCTGGATCCGCATCCAGGGCCCTCTCAAGAATTTTTTCTGCCAATTCCGGGTTATCTTTATTTTTATGAATCGCCAGACGAATCAAATGCTTCGGGTGCTTCAAACCCCCGATTTCCGAATCTTTAATGTCCATGATTATCTTGCATCAATGATCTTCTTTATCGGCGGGCGCAGCTTTATCCATATATTCGAGCGTTTTACGGTGCAGTGTCTGCATTTCATACCCCCTTCAACTATCTCATCGTAATCTACTTCCGCCCCGCATTCAACACATTTATACATCTTTTTAATAATATTATTTAACTTAAAATAAAAAGCATTACTGTCATAGTGACATTATAATGTCAGATTAAAACAAAATTCAATTAGTTGAAATTGAAGATTATTTCATATTGTTAAAATAAACTACAAAAACTTATACCTTACAAGCACATCAAACAAAATTTTAATGAAAAATACACTTTATAATACAATTAAAAACAACCTTCTGAAAGGTTGATCATCAGGTGTGGAAGACACTATGTGTCTTACACATGTCAGATATTTATGTCTGCCACATGCTATTTCGCTGCGCTCAATAGCACTCGGAACAAAGTATTTAAACAGAAAAAAAACATATAGTTTATAGGAAAATAACTTTTAGGGTCATGATCCTAGAAAACATACAGTTTGCAATTACAATAAAAAATTTGCCGTGCAAATTCAATCAAAATTTCCATGGGAAATTTCGTGTGCTAAAACAATCAAAATTGCAAAGCAATTTTGTGTATTGAGATTGCTATGCAATCTTACATATCACAAAGTGATTTTGAGCATTTTAGCATTTGAGGTTATTGGCAAAATAAAAATGAGCAGTTAATTTGTAAGTAATTCCCCTGATTTTTCCTTTGACATTGTATTAATTTTGAATGTTAGTTTTTTATTTTTCAAAATAAATATAGGAGACTTCTTGGTTCGATTAATTTTTTTCATTATTACTTTTATTACTATAAAAATCTCATCAAAATTTACAATCTCATCAAAATATTTCATTGAATTTGAGCGAAATTTAGGTGCTCAAATTCATCTTGCATATAACCTTTAGAAAGTAGATATACTTTCTAAATACAATAAAAATGAAATATCGTGCAATTCTAAAAACAACCTCGCATGATGCAGAAAGTGTCGCGAAAGCGTTAAGTGTCGACAATGTCCAATTAGATGATTTAAGGATTGAAACCCGCATGGAAGGGGATTTTATAGAAACGACGGTTGAGGCGGAGAACGCCCACACGTTTTTGAACACCCTGGACGATATAATCTACTGCCAGATGGTGGCCGAAAGGGCGGTAAATGGAGGGAAAGGGAAATAAGGATATCTTATTTGACCTCAGGGATTTTTGCTTCTTCATCCTTTTTTATCAGATACGCGAGGGTTAAACCTACTACGGTCCCGAAAATGATACCCCCCGTAGACTCCAGAACAGCGCCAAACATCGCGCCTAAAATGGATATTCCGCGGGGTTCTGCCATTTCATCTACTGCGGCGGGACCAATGACTATGGCAGAGATAATAGCAATGACAATTCCAATGACAATCACGACAATGCCTGCGATTATATTCCCGACGGCACCTGAGCATGCCAGATAAAGAACCTTCCTTATATCTCTTAACGCCAATCCTAATGCCGCACCCGCAACGGCGCCCATTATGACAAGCAGGATGGCAATTACTATAAGTAAAATGACCGGATTGAAATTATCCCCCATTGCATCCATGATGCTGCTTCCAATGACATTCATAGCAGCAAACGCAACGGCACCTGCGCACGCCAGATAAAGAATCTTCTGCTTATCCTTTAGCGCCCACCCTAACCCAGCGCCCCCAATGGCACCCAGGATTGCACCTGTAATGAGAGATACGTGGAGGCACGCACAAGCACACCCCCAATGGCGCCTTCAAGAGCGCCCTCAAGAGCGCCCATGATAGCGCCCCCGACACCAAATCCAGCCGCGCCATACAGCGGAATATTCCAGTTAAACTTTGGTTTGTTGTTTTGCACTTTTGAATTAATTTGCATTTAAATTTTTTATTGTAATATAAATTATATGCTTATTAAGTGCATTAGGGGTTGGAACGAAGTGGAAATATACAAAACACCACATGTTTTGTATGTGTAAGACACGGTGTCTTAAACACCACTACATTCGCTGTGATGATCAACCTTTCAGAAGGTTGTTTTTTATAGCTAGGATTATAATAATCAAAAAATGACAGAGGATCTTGAAGCATTAAGAAAGAAGCGACTTCAACAGTTGATGCAGCAGCAGAGTGAGCAGGCAATGCAGCAGCAACTACAGCAGCAGATACAAATGGAGCAGATTGATCAGCAAATCAAGATTATTATCCAACAGATTATGACGCCCACGGCAAGAGAAAGATTGGGGAATATAAGGGCTGCAAACCCGGAATTTGCCCGCCAGATCGAAATCATGCTCATCCAGTTATATCAGGCGGGAAGACTGCCGAAAAAAATCAATGACGAGCAATTAAAGGAAATTTTGAAGAAAATCCAATCCCAACAGCAAAGGGAGACAACGATAATAAGGAGGTGAAAAATGAAACAAAACGTGAATTTCATACTTTTCGGGTTAATAATAGCGGTTTTGATCACTATGATCGGGGGGTGGTTCTATCTTCAGAGTCAATACAATAAAGTGTGCAATGACTATCAGGAAGCTCTTGATAAGTTATCTGCTCAATCTAAGACGTTAAATGAAACCATGGAGAGGGTTAATGAAAAGGAGGCAAAACTTACCGAGGCGCTGGCTAACCTGACTTTTTACGAGGAAGAGAGGGAGCCTGCGCTGATGGAAGACTACAGGACCATGGAAAAAGAAAAAGAGGATGTTGAGGACAAGCTCGAAACAACAGAAGAGGAAAAAGAGCACTGGATCTCGGAATACAATACAGTGAAGGCAGAAAAAGCCGAGGTGGAGGATGATCTCGAAGATGCAGAAAATGATCTTGGTATCTGCAATATGAAATTTGAGCATCAAAGGTCTATAATCACAGATTTAACGGGCATGAGCATTCAACTCAGGGGAAATGTCACAAAAGCGAGGAAAGAGTTCGGGGATATCGAAGACGAAGTTATTAACAACGACACAATATCGGAATACGACATAGAGGACTTAAACGAATCGATTGGGAATATAGAAAAGCTGGCTGATGAGATTTACGCAGAGATCAGGCGTTCTTGAATTCTGTTGCCAAAAAACCAAAATTAATAAGAAGGGAAATAAACAAGGACACTCAAGAATACTTCGATGAATTGGAAGATAAGATAAGGAACATTTACAAGATCGCGGAATCCGCTCGCTTGCAGGGTAAAGATCCCGCCGTGGAGGTTGAGGCACGTTCGGCGGGAGATTTAGCAGCCCGTCAATAGAAAGAATCTCAGGAGTTAAAAGAACGATTTATTAACTTTAAAAAAACAATAGAATAATAAAATAACAAACACTTTGTGATAATTGTGATAATTGTGATTTTGAAATTCAAAGAATTTCAAAGCCATGAGATTCTGATGAACCTCAATGTATTTAGAGACGATGGCTAAAAACCCGTTTTCACCAAGGCATCCAATAGACCCTGCATATTTTGTAAACAGGGAGGAGGTACTTGAATCATTCGGTAGGTCAATAAAAAGAAGTGCAAAATCCGTGCCAAGAAAACCTGATAACATCGCAGTTTTAGGTGGGTGGGGTATTGGAAAAACATCCGTGCTTAAGAAATTTGAATCTCTTGCAGTTGACGAATTCGATGATTTGAAGGCATTTACGGCTTTTATTGAGTTAAACCCATCAGCATGTCAGAACATTGAAGCATTTATATCAAGAACCAGGGATGACATCCAGCGGTCATTTCTTTCTGAGCTGCCGCTTATTGCGAAAATAAAGAGGGAGCTTTCTGACTGGAGAGTCAAAACCCTTGACTTAGGAATTGGTTTAGAACGAAAAGAAAAGATGATGGAATCACACGCAACATCTCTGTTTGAGGAAGCATTAAGAGACCTGTGGAGGAACATTTTAGAGCCGAAAGATATTGAGGCTGCGCTGTTAATGTTCGATGATTTACATTATCTTGCCAGAAATTACCCGGGCGGCTTATATGATATTCGCTCCATATTCCAGAAACTCGCAATGGATGGGTGTAACTATATGTTATTCATTACAGGGCCTGAAACACTTTTCGGTGAAATAAGGGATTTTGCAGAGCCGTTCACAAGATTTTTTGACAGATTCAAACTGGATTTTTTTAATTTAGAAGAGACTGGAAAAGCAATACAAGAACCCTTGCAGCTTTCCGGATCCGGCGTGAAAGCAGATGAAGCCGTAATAGAGAATATATATGATTTAACGCAAGGACACCCGTATTTTATCCATTTCATAATGTGCGATCTAGTGGATTACAAAGGGAAAGGCAGAATAACCGAGAACTTTTTTGACGAACACTGGAAAAAGATAGCCCGCCACATTGAAAGAGAGAAATTTGAGGATGATTTATTTTCAGCAAGTGAAACAGAGAGAAAAGCATTACATCAAATAGCTGAACTGCACTCGGATGTAGTTGCCCCGTCAGAAATCAGGATTAGGGGGAAGGCGGAAATCCTGAAGAGGTTATCTGAAGATAAAGGCTTGTTGATCAAATCAGGGAGAGGCGAATATAAACTCTACCACCCGCTATTCAAAGAATATCTAAATCAGTTGAAATCATAAACCGAAAACATGATTATAATTAATTGTTCATTCCTGATTATTATAATAATTATAAAGTAAATATTAACAAAGAATGGAAATAGATAAGGACACTCAAGAATACTTCGATGAATTGGAAGATAAGATAAAGAACATTTACAAGATCGCGGAATCCGCTCGCTTGCAGGGTAAAGATCCCGCCGTGGAGGTTGAGGCACGTTCGGCGGGAGATTTAGCAGCCCGTGTGGAGGGTTTGGTTGGGCCAAAGGGTATCGAGGATAAGATAAGGGAAGCCGGGAGGGATGTAACCGAGATTATAGACTCCATTCTCAGAGGTGATTTCGATGTTGCGGAAGATGAAAGGATTGAGCAGGCATTGAGAACCTCTTTAGCAATATTGACCGAGGGGGTTGTAGCGGCTCCAATAGAAGGGATCTCCGAGGTTAAAATAAATAAAAATCTGGACGGCAGCAGATATCTTTCCATCTACTTCGCCGGGCCGATCAGAAGTGCCGGCGGCACCGCCCAGGGATTAGCGGTGCTAATGGGCGATTATATAAGAAACAGGGTCGGGTTGGAGGATTACAGGGCAACCCCTGATGAGATCGAAAGATACGTTGAGGAGATAAGGATGTATAACGATAGAATTACAAACCTGCAGTATGTCCCGGAAGAGGGGGATATAAGGAACATCATAAAGAATCTTCCCGTATGTGTTGACGGCGATCCAACAGAGGAACTGGAGGTGGCGGTGCACAGGGA
>MCBC01000069.1 GCA_001723855.1 Candidatus Altarchaeales archaeon WOR_SM1_86-2
CATTCCAAATAATAGGGTTTCTCATTGTACCAGAAAATAACATCTGGATACCCTGTTGATTTCTTATTACCGCTGGGTCCAGTAGGTGTATCGGCACTTAGTTCCAACATATTCAAGGCGTTCTTTACATACGGTTCTATGTCATTTCCAACTTCATTTGGTCGTGGTCTTAAAATCCCAGTTTTGTTTATCTCCTTGCCAGCGTTTAATGCAACTCTTTCCAAAAGTTCCAATACATTTCTATGATCCATTTCATCAAAATCAAAAGATATAACCTCTTTTCCTGCCATCTCCTCGATTACGAGATTAAATGGAATATCCTTTATAGGTTGTAGCATTTGTTTTATAACCTTTTCTAATCTTGCCGTATACTCTTCTTCATTACCTCTCATTTTTGAAATACTAATATATTTTCTTTTTGCATCACATTATATAATCCAAATATAATCTTATCTATATTGTTAATGAATTTAAATCCAATCTTATTACAATAATCAATCGTAAACTCCACCGTTTTAATCTCTCTGCCCTGATATGTTGCGTTCCCTATGACGATTGCACAATATTTTTCAGGTTTTAAAACCCTGTACATTTCATCATAACTTTTCATCATATCTTGATTATATAGTTCAACTTTTTTCGCTCCTGTTCCTCTAACACCAACAAAATCCTCTCTTATCTTTGTTGTGTCATAATGCAATGCTTCAAGAGCATGGGCATCATTTTTAACATAATCCAATGCAATAGAGTAGGGGGGAGATGTTACTATTCCATCAATGTTCTCATCTTTTAAATCTAAATTTCTGGAATCACCTCTTTCTATTTTAACATTTCCAAGATTCAAATTTAATTTTTGTTTTGCGTTCTTAAAATCTTCCAATGAATTTAGCATTTTTTCTAAATTGTTTGAAAATGCCATATTAAAATTTCTGTTTCGTCTGCTCTTATCGCTATGTGCGATTAGTTCAGCAACAAGATAGAAATTTCGTGCTTTTTCATCTTTTATGGTTTCAATTGTTTCTCTTAAACTTGGTCTTTCGTCAGATGTAAGCGGACCCCCATTACTCTCTAAAACTTCATCTTTCAACCCCTTTATTTTATCAATAACATCTAATGACTCGGTCTTTGCTTTAGAAATGGCAATACAAACAGGAGATATATCAACCCCAATGCTATCTATTCCTAATATATGCGATTCTAAAACAGTTGTTCCAGAGCCAATGAATGGATCAAGAACATTGTCTCCTTCTTCAACTTTGATGTAATTTAATAATGCTCTAATCATCTGCGGATGAAACTTACCTTTATAGGGGTAAAACCAGTGTGTAAGGTACTGATTGATTGAGCGTGTTTGATTATACTGAACTAATTGTTCGTAGGTCGTGATTTCGCCATTTATGCGTTTAAAATAAGCAAGCCGATTTTTAAGTAATTCTTCGTCCCCATTAATCAGTTTGAATTTTCGTAAACTATTTGTAACATCAAATTTAGCAGATAATGCTTCCAATTCTAACTTTGCAAGCGCCAGTTCATAAATGAATTGGGCTTTGTCCATAAGTTCAAGATTTTTTTTATAAACCATGGTGTTTTAAAGATATTAGATTTGTAGAAATTAATAAAGAACAAAATATATCTTGAGTATTGTGATTTTTCTTTTTGTCAAATTTTTCTTTTTTCTAAAAAGAAAAAGTTGGTTGGTTATAATGTGGGGCAATTTCCGATAACTATATTATATCCGCAGTATTGCGCATATCCTTCCGATTTGGCGGTATATCTGCATTGCGTATATCCTTCCAATATGGAGTTATATCCGCAGTATTGCGCATATACTTCATTTGGATGAAATTTTCACCCATATTGTTATCAGATTCGAAAAATATAAATATAAACTCATAAATTTAAGTTGTCTAATGGACTTTTTATTGCTCTTAAGTTTTTATTGCTTACATGAGTGTATATTTCAGTTGTCTTTGAGCTTTTGTGACCTAATAATTCCTGGATGTATCTTAAATCTACTCCGCTTTCAAGTAAATGAGTTGCAAAAGAATGTCTCAA
The DNA here is from genome assembly GCA_001723855.1 of Candidatus Altarchaeales archaeon WOR_SM1_86-2. Next base: position 2,056 of record MCBC01000069.1, read on the forward strand.
ACAATGAACAGATACCTCTTTCTTAATGTCTGCTTTTTCTTTTGCTTGCTCAAAAATTGCCTGAACAGTCCTTGTGGATATATACTTGTTCGGTTTTGCTCCAGAAAAAAGCCATTTCTCTGGTTTATACTCTTCTAAATAATCTTTGAGAGCTACAAGAGCAACATCGGAAAGTATTGTATAGCGATCTTTTCTTCCTTTCGCACCTTTAACATGAATTAGTCTTCTCTCGGCATCAATGTCTTCGGCCTTTAATTTCACAACCTCACTAACTCTCAAACCAGCAGAATAGATGAGCATCAAAATTGCTTTATGTTTGATGTTGGAGATGGATAATAGAATCATTGAAACCTCACCATGGCTCAGCACTACCGGCAGTTTCTTATCCTTTTTAGGGCGTTTTATTTCATACATGAATTTTCTCTTCAGGATCCTGCCGTAGTAGAAATTCAAAGCATTAACCGCAATATTCAGAGTGGAAGCAGAAGCGTCTTTCTTTTCAACAAGATACCGGAGGTAATCTTTTATGTCGGATTCGTCTATGGTGAGTGAATGTTTGCCCGCAAAATTAATGAGTTCCTTGTTGTAGTGAAGGTATGCTTTAACTGTTTTTGGGCTGTATTTCCTTGAAACGAGTTCTCTCTCAAGTGCGTCAAAATCTTGTAGGGTCGGATCAATGGTGATGTTCTCTTCACCGAACATAGAGGTAAGTTTTTCTACAATGCCATCGCTCTCTGGGAAACTCCAGCATTTTCCTTCAGGATGCCATTTGTAGCCATTAATGGTTTTGATTTTCGCAACATAATCTTTGTTGTACGAAAAACTAACATTTATCCTGTTTGAGGATCCTTTGCTGATTGTTATTTTATCCATCTTTCTGCATAATCTTCCCTTAGATTTTAAAAAGGATAGTTTACATTTACGATGAAAGTCTATCTCACAACCTCCGCATAATCCTTGAGCATCAAATAAATTCCCGCATACTCTGGAATCTCTAAGGTCTCGTCTTTATCAAACGGGCCGTGGGTTTGATTCTTCATCTCGAAACTCTTGGTGTTTCTTGTTACTTTAACCTTTACCGGGTTATCGGGGAACGCCACGGCATCGTTTAATGGATCAAACCCTTCCAGGTCTTTTGTTTTCATAGCAACAAGCCCGCTTGTTCCGTGTAAAGAGTTTGGGAGCCGTATCAGGCGGGATGTATCGATGGTGACCATTTTGTCCGTATCACCAGTTAATTCTACAGCCATCTTTCTAATTATGCGTTTATATGTGTTGATTCTTAGTCCTTTGACACCCTCCCAATTTCCCACTTCTAATTGTTTGATAATCTTTTCCTTCTTCTTTATATTAGAATTTTTAATGTAATCAATTGTCCCTCTACAAAGTCTCCCGCCCCAACCAACATCATTTATTTTAGGCCCAACTCTCATACCCCCATACCATTTCTCACCCCTACCACTCATAACAATCCCCTCTTCTGCTTCCTCCAGTTTAATAAACGCATCTAAATCCAGCCCCGTGCCGGTAACGTGATCAATGATCTCCCGTCTTTCGTCTTTTCCGAGTTTCAATATCCCTGAGGTGCAGACGTGGATGTGGTAGCCCTTGTTACCAGAGAAGTTCACTCTCAAATCCTTATCCTTAAACCCGAAATCGTCACTTAAAAATTCGAGCAGTTTCTGGGTTTCATTCTTTGCTTTCTCCGTCCCCTTATAATTAATAAAATCCATCGGGATATCTATATCAAAAACCAGGTCCGCACCCAGCCAGTTCTTTGTCTCCATGGGGTTCCTTGGGAACTCATAATAAGCCACGGAATAAGAGATGTAGAACGGTGCATCTAACTGCAAATAATTCCAGAGTTCATGCCCTGATTTAAATTGTTTATGCCGGGAGGCGATCTTCTTTTCCAGATTTCCTACACCGAACTCTCTTTTTTCAATATCATCCGGTGCGTCCACCCTGTGCTTGGAATAATACCACTTGAATCTCTTTTTCAGGTAAATCCTTGTGTTTATATTCAATTTTTTTTATTTAATTAATAATAACTTAATATGAAACCTGAAACAGGAACCAATTTATTGAAGGAGGGATTTGCCAGGCAGGTTAAAGGAGGAGTTATCATGGATGTGACCAACGCCGAGCAGGCTGGTATTGCGGAGGACTCCGGAGCAGTGGCGGTTATGGCTCTTGAGAGGGTTCCGTCAGATATCAGAGAAGCGGGCGGGGTGGCGAGAATGGCGGATCCCCAGAAGATCAAGGAGATCATGGATACTGTCACGATCCCGGTGATGGCTAAATGCAGGATAGGGCACTTTGTCGAAGCCCAGATTCTCGAATCCCTGGGGGTCGATATGATAGACGAATCAGAAGTTCTAACGCCCGCGGACGAGAACAATCATGTAAATAAAACAAAATTCAAGGTCCCTTTTGTATGCGGGTGCAGGAACCTTGGGGAAGCGTTAAGAAGAATCTCGGAAGGGGCGGCAATGATCCGTACAAAAGGAGAAGCTGGAACGGGAAATATAGTTGAGGCCGTAAGGCACATGAGATTGGTGCAGGGGGAGATTAAAGAGATTTCGGGAATGGATGAGGATGAACTATACGGAAAAGCAAAGGATCTCGGGGTGGGGATATACCTGGTGGGGGAAGTCAGGAAACTTGGAAGACTGCCTGTTGTGAATTTCGCTGCCGGCGGAATCGCAACCCCGGCGGATGCTGCGTTAATGATGCAGCTTGGGGCGGACGGGAATTTTGTCGGCTCGGGCATTTTTAAACCGAAGAGCCGGAGACAATGGCGAAAGCAATAGTTGAAGCCACCCTCCATTACAACAACCCGGAAAAATTAGCGGGGATTTCCGAGGGCCTGGGAAATGCAATGAGGGGCCTGGACATCGCGCAGTTATCTGCAACCGAAAGACTGCAGGAGAGAGGGGTTTAATCTTTAAGCCAGTGCTCCAACAAAGAACGCTATAATCGCAATTACCATGCCCAGGACCATAATCCTCTGAGCGTCCTTTGGTTCTAAAGAGAAGACTGTATAAGCGAACATTATATCCGCGGCTGCTATAAAAACAGCATAGTCAACCGGATTTTTAAGCAGATTCAGTATCAACGGAAGGGCAGATAATGCAACCGCTGCCAATGCAAAACTAATCGCGATATTTCTTGATTTTTCTACCCCGAGGTTAATCGGCAGGGTCACGGCGTACCTGCGTTTGTCCCCCTCAATGTCCTCTATATCCTTTACAACCTCCCTCGAAAGGGTCATGAGAAACGAACACGCTATAAGTATTACAAGTAAATCCATACCAGCTATGCTGCCTGTTGCCAGCCCCCCGAACAAGAATACCGACGCGACCATGTAACTTACGCACAGGTTTGACACCAGCAATAACTTTTTAGAATATACGGCATACACGACAAGCATTATTGAATTAAGGATCGCCAGGTATAGACAATACTGGTTTACGGAATTTGCCATCCATATACCAATTAAAATTAATGCCATGCCGAGCATCGAGGCATCATTCTTTGTTATCCTGCCTGACGGAAGAGGTCTGTGGGGCTTGTTAATCTTGTCTATCCCACAGTCAAAATAATCGTTGAGGGCATTACCTCCCCCGGTTATTAAAAATGCTGCGGATGCTGCGATAAAAATTGCCGCATCCCCGGGGATCGTGCCCAATACAACCGCCACCCCCAAATAAACGCCAAGAAATGTGATAACACAGTTTCTTGTCCTGAGCAGTTCGAAATAAACCAATATTTTCGATATTTTTGAATGCTTTGATGCCCTCTTCATCACATGCGATACCCTTTCACCTATATTTTTTTGTATTTCCATATACTTTGCTTATTTTTTTAAATTTTAAAATAACTATAAAAAGAAAATAAAAGAATTTATGGGCCTGTAGGGTAGTCTGGATATCCTGTGGGACTTCGGTGGATGTACGAAAACATTTTTATCACCCCTTAAAAAAACTGTTTCTCAGGTACATCCGTGAGAGATCCCACGACCTGGGTTCGAATCCCGGCAGGTCCGTAAATCACCCTGGTTGTCTTAATTTTCTGCTCAGTAGGGCTAAAAATACAACGATAACGAAAATAAACAGGGCAATTTTCCATAAAACACTCTGGCGGGTTTTAAGGTAGTATTTGAGTTTTACCAGTAGAATTAGAAGTTGGTTTGATTCATAGACATTGATTGAGTTTGTTGCATGGTTTAGGATTATTATTTCTTGTTTGCCGTCATTATCCAGATCATTAAATTCAGCATCTTTATCAAATTCGTAACGCACACTTATACACACGCCAATTTTTGTGTTATGCGTTTTATTAATGTGTATATAATTCACTCCGTTGCGATATTCTTCCCAATATCCTTCTCTATCATCTACCGATTTAAGTTTTCCTTGGTTATCTACAGTAAAGTAGATGGCGCTACAACCAAATTCGTATCTACATTTACACTCTCGTGATTTAAATCTAACCTCCGTACCAATTATTATTGGGCAAACATCGTTGCCAAAAAAATGTTTTAGTACTGCCTCAGAGTAAGTACAACTTGAATTTAAAAAACAACAAGGGAAATAACGCTGAGATATATCTATATCAGTAGTATCGTTGCATTTTACGCCATCATAGGTTATTCTGTCATCAATGATCTCTGTGACAAACAAAACCTCTTCCTCCCCACCCAAAGCATAAACTCTGTTCTTGGAATTTGCGATAATTCCCTTTCCACCCTCCAGATCCCAGACATAGACGCCTTTGATTTCATCATCAAATGAATGGCTCCATAGGAAATATCTAAACATTCTGTTCATCTTTATTATCTATCAGGGACGAACAATATATAATCCATCACGAATGTTTGTTCGTATGTCGCTCCGAACGATTGTTCGTAGAAGAAAGGTTACATTGTTTAATTTTTATTAACAAAGAAAAAACTATTTAAATAATCCTGTTTGTAATTATTAACAAAAAAAGTTTTAAAAAAGTTTTATCAAAAATTTATAAAATGGCTGAAGTGGTTGTCAAGATACCAGAAGATTTGGTAGAAGAGTTCAAAGATATAAAGCCAGTATTCTGGCAGTTGGTTGTGGACAGGGCAATAAATGAGGAATTGGCAAGATTAAGGAAGTTAAAGCAGATAGTATCTAAGAGTAAATTAACAAAAAAAGATGTGGAGGAGCTGTCTGATGAAGTTAACAAGTCGTTGGCAGAAAGATATGTTAAATTATTTGCATAACTATGTTATTAATTGTTGATGTTAATGTCATATTTTCAGCATTGTACAGTAAAGATGCGGCTTATGATGTATTCGCCATTAACAGAAGCCGCAGGATTTTCGAGTGGGTTGCCCCTGAGTATATGTTTCTTGAACTTAGAAAGAACACTGACAAGTTGCTCCAAGCCAGTAAATTGTCCAGAGATGAGATTGAGAATGTACTTTCCTTCATAGAAGAAGAACTGTGGATAATACCGGGAGATGAATTTGGCGAGTTTGTTCCAAAAGCTGCCGAACTTTTAAGTGAGCATAAGAAAGATACCCCCTATCTTGCACTGGCATTGAAGTTGAACTGCCCATTTTTTTCAGGAGATAAAAAGTTCAAGAAATTGTCTCCTGTCAGAGTGTACAATCCAAGAGAATTGTTGGATATTCTATTAGGCAGGGCGACACCGCTCTGATTCTAATTTTTTGATTTATTTTTAATTTTTTTCAATAAAATTGCCAAAAATATAGACCTAAAATAACAAAAAATATAATGAACATAAACCTGAAAACCGTAACAGAAGGAGAAACAAAACTTATGGTGCCGGTTGAGGAGAAGTTGTCAAGGAAAAGCACAGTTTTCTTTAACCCGAAAATGGAGTTGAGCCGGGACATTTCTGTCGCTGTCGCCGGGTTACTTAAACCGCATAGGGTTTGTGATGCACTTGCAGGCTGCGGTGCTCGGGGAATCAGGATGCTGAATGAATGCGGTTACGGGATGGATATGACTATCAATGATATAAATCCCTATGCATACAAGTTGATAAAGAAGAATGCTGCCCTGAATCTTAAAGAGAAAGTAACAATAACAAATTTAGATTCAAATGTACTGCTGGGGGTTGATTATGAGCACGGTGCGGAAAGGTATGATTATGTTGATATCGACCCGTTCGGCACCCCGGTTAGATTTATAGAGCCCGCACTCAGGGCGCTAAATAATAACGCGATACTGGCGGTCACCGCAACCGACACCGCCCCGTTATGCGGAACATACCCTAAAGCCTGCAGGCGAAAATATGATGCCGTCTCGCTAAAAACCGACTATTATGATGAATCAGGACTCAGGATATTGATTGCTTATCTCGCGAGACTGGCAACAAAATACAACATCGGAGTAACCCCGCTGTTCTCACATTCCACCCTCCATTATTTCAGAACATACCTGCAGATACATAAAATACGATCTAACAGGTATGTGAATGAAGCGATAGAGAATGTAAAATATATCCAGCACTGCTTTAATTGCTTTAGGCGAGAGTTCAGGGACCTGGATGAGTTAGAGAGTTTCTGTGAGTGCGGGGAAAAGTATAAGACCGCGGGACCATTATGGGCTGGCGATTTTGCAGACGCAAAATTCTGTGATAAACTGGGGGAAAAACTTAGTGAAAAAAAGGAGGCGATAAAATTAGTAGAGTTAATTAACCTGGAAACAGATCCAGGGATCAGGATTCCCTATTACGATGTTCATAAAATCTGTAAATCATCGGGGATTTCAATACCCACCATGGATAAAATAATGGAAACCCTGAAGGAAAATGGTTTTAAAGCAGCAAGAACGCATTTCTCCGGTGTCGGACTCAGAACGGATGCGCCCGCAGATAAACTTGTAGGGGTTATTTTGGGTTTTTAATTTGTATTTTCCATTATTAAAAACTACAATGAAATACATGGTCATATTGGGCGACGGGATGGCAGATTATCCTTTGTAGGAGCTGGGCGGAAAAACACCTTTCCAGGCAGCTAGCAAGCCGAACATCAATTTTATTTAAATATTTAAATGTAATAAAAACCAAAATGGAATACATAAAAATCAAACCACAAGAAGGTGTTGTGAAACATTTCCATCAACTGCTTAGATATGAAGAGAGAAGCGAGGAAGATGAGGCAGAGTTTATATTCCAGATAGGAATGAAACAGAGATTAAAAGAGATAACAATTGAAAAATACAGAAATAAAGAAATCACACTTGAAAAGGCGGCGGAAATAGCAAATATTTCCGTGTGGGAGATGGCAGAATTGCTAGAAGAGAAGGGCATACCATACAATCTTGATGTTGATGCAGTTATAGAAAGTGTAAATAAGTAAGGTGATTTCAGCGTCTAATACCTCTCCATTGATTTTTGCAAGTAAAGTACCGGAAATACTTGATTTACTTAAAAGTACTTACGAAGGAATTATCATTCCCCTGGAGGTTTACAGGGAAGCAGTAGAAGACGCTTTACGGATATTGGATGAGTTACTGGCAAACCAATACCGACTAAGCATTAAGGATTATAAAAGGATTATGGCTTTACTTTAAGTTTAGTTTAAGATTACAAATAAACCACCATGAAATACATAGTCATATTGGGCGACGGGATGGCGGACTATCCTTTGGAGGAGCTGGGCGGGAAAACACCCCTCCAGGCGGCGGATAAGCCGAACATCGATTTTATCGCAGAGGAGGGTAAGAGCGGGATGCTTCGCACGATTCCTGCCGGGATGGATCCAGGCTCAGATGTTGCCAATCTCTCTATCCTCGGCTATGACCCCTGCAGATATTATTCCGGCAGGGCACCGCTTGAGGCGGCAAGCATAGGGGTGAAACTGGGTGATGACGAGGTGGCGTTCAGGTGCAATTTAATTACTGAAGAGAATGGGATCTTGGCGGATTTTACCGCAGGTCATATAACTTCAGAAGAAGCAAAAGAATTGATCGGAGCATTGAACGAGTCAGGTCTGGGGGCAGGAAAGTTTTATGCCGGGGTCAGCTACAGGCATCTTTTTGTCTGTGATTTCGGTGAAAAATTAAAGTGCACTCCTCCGCATGATGTTGTTTCCGAGCCGATAGATAAGGTCTTGATTAAACCGGAAAACGCAGAAAGTGAAGTGCTTAACAAATTGATGCATGACTCAAAAAAGGTGCTTGAGGGACACGAGGTAAATAAAAAACGCATGGTAAACGGAAGGAAGCCGGCAAACATGATATGGCTGTGGGGGCAGGGAAAAAAACCGGAACTGGAGTTGTTTAAAGACAAGTATGGTTTAAACGGGGCGGTGATATCAGCAGTTGACCTGATAAAGGGCATCGGCATCAGCGCTGGAATGGACGTTCTAAATGTCCCAGGCGCAACAGGTTTTTACGACACCGTCTATGAGAATAAGGCAAAATATGCCCTTAAAGCATTAAAGGACCATGATTATGTTTATGTCCATGTGGAGGCGCCGGATGAAGCAGCCCATTCGGGGGATCTTGAATTGAAGATAAAGACCATTGAAGACCTGGACAGGAGGTTGGTTGGAAAGATCCTGGACGCACCGGTAGAGTGCGCGGTAGCGATTCTCCCAGACCATGCAACCCCCGTTAAAGTTAAAACCCATACAGGGGATGCCGTGCCGTTTGCTATTATGTCGCCGTTCCATGGAAGAGATAATGTGGAGAGATTTGATGAAAGATCCGCAGGGAGAGGGGGATTCGGGAAGATAGAGGGGGGGGAATTCATGAAATTGCTGCTTGGAAAATAATTCTTTTTCTTTTTTATTGTAATTGTAATATAAATTATAGTCTGAGGTAAATAGTTTTTCTTTTTCCCAAGGGTTTTTCTTTTTTCTAAAAAGAAAAAGGCTTTTAAAAATAATAGATATGGAGTTAAAGGTAAAAATTCTTGATATTGAAACCGGAAAGTATGTTGTGCTTATGAATGACGAGGATGCCAGGGATTTAGGTATACACGCCTCCGACAGGGTAGATATATCGGCAGATTCTGGTGCGATAACCTCCATGATCAACATAACGGAATCATCTATTCTGGAAGGAGGCATAGGCATCTTTGACGAGGTTAAGCGCGCTCTGGGTCTGAAGGAAGGAGACGTTGTTAAGGTAAGCTCCGCTCGCCGCCCGAAATCTATAGAATACATCAGGAAGAAGGTGGACGGCTTCAAGTTGAATGATTACGAGATAAAAACCATTATCCGGGACATAGTGGACAATAATCTGAGTGATATTGAACTTTCTGGGTTCATTACGGCGTCTTATATACACCCTGCAGATACGAATGAGACCATAGCGATGATAAGAGCGATGGTTGAGACAGGAGAGCAGATGGATTTTGGCGGGGGGGTTATAGATAAGCACAGTATAGGCGGAGTTGCGGGCAACAGGACAACGATGCTTTTAGTCCCGATAATCGCTTCTTCAGGACTTATAATGCCGAAAACATCGAGCAGGGCAATAACATCCGCCTCGGGGACATCTGACACCATGGAGGTTTTAGCAAATGTAACATTCGATATTGAAGAAATCAAGAGGATTGTAAACAGAACCAACGGTTGCATGGTATGGGGCGGGGCGGTAAATTTAGCGCCCGCAGACGATAAAATCATAAGGGTTGAATACCCTCTTTCCATTGACCCCGATTCGCAGATGCTGGCAAGCGTTCTGGCAAAAAAGAAATCCGTGGGAGCGAAAAATTTGATTATCGACATTCCTGTCGGGAAGGGATCCAAGATAAGCAATGAAGAGCGCGGGAATGAACTGGCAAGGAAGTTCATCGAATTTGGCAGTAAACTTGACATCAAAGTTAGATGTTTGGTTACGGACGGCAGCTCGCCAATTGGCTACGGGATCGGGCCGGCGCTGGAAGCAATTGATGTCCTCATAGCACTGGATAACAAAAAATTTGATGAAAAACGCGTGCCCTGGGATCTAATAAATAAATCGCTGGATATGGCGGGGGCAGCTTTCGAATTAGCAGATCCTAAATTAACAAAGGGGGACGGCAGGGCAGTTGCCGAGAAGATTCTTTTTTCCGGGAGGGCAATGAAGAAGATGAGGCAGATAATAGAGGCGCAGGGCGGCAATCCAGAGATCTCGGCGGACGATATTGAAGTCGGGGATAAAACCCATGTTATCACATCCGACAGGAAAGGGAAGGTAAGGTTTATCAGCAACTGGAGGATCGCCCAGGTAGCGAGAGCTGCAGGGGCTCCGAAGAACAAACAAGCAGGGGTTTATTTAGGGGTGGGAGTGGGGGACAGTGTGAAAGCGGGCGACCCTCTCTTCACCATTTACTCTAAAAGCGAAAATAAACTGGAGCAGGCGATAGCTTTGTCCGCAGCGTTAAAACCCGTGCAAGTCGGGGGGGTTATAATCGGGGAGGTTTTTTAATCTATTTCCTGAATATCATTTCCAGCAGCTCGCTGAAGAAACCGAAATCCTCCCCCTCTCTTTCTATGTCCTTACAGGCGCACCTCCCGTTTTCATAGAAAGCACATTCATCGCAGCAGCTGTTCCTCTTTTTACAGTTCTTGTATTCCTGGCAGTTACTGCAGCATTTCATCTTATTGATTTTTCCCTGACTATATATTCTATAAAGGTCCGCAAAGCGTTTTTGTTCATCATGCGTAAGTTCGGGAACGCATATGGTCTTCAGCCCCAATTGTGACGGCCCGGTTGAAGGATCGCGACTGGAAACAATAATCTGGTTATTGGGCCATTGATCATGAAAGGATGAAAGGATACCTATAACATCGCGTAGCTGATCCGGTGCCAACTCATCCAACCCGTCAACAATTAATACTAACCTCCCGGATTTAATATATTTGTATAACTGGTTTATTGTAACTGTGCTGTACTGCTCGAAATGGAGTCGCAACATATCCTCAACGAACTCAACATCGGGGGTTATCCATTTTGCATGAATGAATACCGGGACATTGCCGCTGGATAACGCAACAATAGTTCGTTCACATATATCTATGTACAAGCGTTGTAACAGCGTCGTTTTTCCTGTACCGGGGCCCCCTATCAAGGCAAAACTGTCTTTTTCGATTTTTAAGCGGTTTTCGATTTTAGTCCTATCAATATACAAAGAAGTTGACAACTTATTAAAACCGGAACTGGATTGTTCCAGATATTCAGCAAGGCGTTTGGCATTTGGAAACGCAAAAAAGTACAGTTGCGATTGAAAATTGTTAACCGATTTCTTGAGATGCTCAACATCATGGTGCCGAAGCTTTCTTTCCACAAGAGCAAGAATTATTACTGCGCCAACTATCTCCGTTACCAAGTTAAGAAGAAAGCTAGGCCAGTTGGGTTCGGATAGAATGAAGGATGCAACCAACAATAAAAACGCTAAAGTAAGCAGCCACATATATAGCCTAATGGAGGGTGGCTCTGCCTTGATGCGGGCGATCTTTGTCGTAAGTTCTTCACGTTTTGGCAGCTGTTTGGTATCCATGGTTACTAATTAAACCCAATATAGTGATATACAGGATAGTGATATACAGGATAGTATATATTAAAGAATATACTTAAAAATATCTGGGATTCCCGGGATCTACTGGAGTTCAAACTTACTCCTTTCTATGGACTTCCAATCCGACATTGGCTAAAAATTCTGGTATCTTACGCACGGGGTCTCTATCCCACTCCTTAATGTTTTCCGGGAGTTTCGACCACGGCACCAGATAAGGGCTGATTTTTTTGGTTATATCTTTTTTTTCACCCAATTTCCACCCGTCCATAAGCCGCTCTACTACCCATCTTGCATGCTCCATTTTTGCCATCGTTTCTATCTCGCCTTTATTGAATGTCATTAGAGCAATTGGGCGATCCCTGACCTCGTGCACGCTGCAACCTATCTGGTGCAGTTTTTCAAAAATGTGGTCGGCTTGCTGCAGATTTGACTCTTTGAGGTTGTCCCGCAGTTTGTCCCAGTCCGCCATTGATGGGTCGTCGCATAAACCACTTGTGGTCTTAACACGCCGATAGTCTTCGTGAATCGCTCTAGCAATTGTCTCGCGAATGTCAGAAGATAATTCAGGGTTTGCTGCTCCTATGAACGCCTTGATGACCACGGCATCGGACGGTAGAGGTATTAACATGTTAGATGCGCCCCATTTGTGATCCCGTAATAGTTTTCCAGTTTCACGCCCGCTTTCCCCGACCACGGCGACACTTGCACCCAATGCCAGAGCGATACTGTATTCGGCACCCGTGATTTTGCCCCCGTTGATGCCAAGAAGCTTAACCTGATCTGGCATAATGCCAGAAGCGATAAGATCAATCCAGTTTTGCAGGGGCTCAAGCACACTGAAGTCATTCCCTTCAGTATAGCGAATCTCGCTGTACCTACTATCGGAGCGCACCCCTTCTGGGAGTTGTTTTGGCAAATAACCCATGGTTCTAATGCTATTTGGGTACTTCTCCTGCACACTGCCAACAAGTCCGCCGACTCCTGATGTTGTGCCGCCAGAGATTATCGTGCCCTTGAAGCCCTTGAATGCTTCTATCAAAGTCCCTTCATAGTCCGTTATTTTTTGTTCAACGCTCTGGCTGCATCCCCCCGCCACGATAACCACAGGACTTAAAATAGGATCCTGACCAGTGGATGCCATCTCTTTCAACTTTTCCATGGCATCTGGCTTTCCAAACCTTACAGCCCTTCCCACCATTAATAATCTTAGGATCCATTCATATCCAAGCAGTTTATCCCGGACTGCTGCAAGATTGTCAATGGAGCGAAACGACGTCTCAATCATCCAGTCCTCCGTGCTCAATTGTATGGCTTTTGCGTAGGCGTCAATACTGGCATAAGGCTTTCCGAGAAGCAAATAAAACTTACCCATGTCATAGAACGCCCATGGTATGTTCATCCCGACTTCGGCTTGGTTTTTGCATCGCTTTATTGCGTCATTGATTAAGGGAGCCATCAGTGAGACCGATGAAATATCCTTTTCATCAATAATCTCACATTCCAGATAGTTGCCAAGGGAGTATGAGTTGGACGGGTCAAGTTCAAATGCTTTATGATAATATTCTTTTGCTTTCTTATTATCGATTCCTTTCCATGTGCCTGCCAGAGAAGCAAGAGATTCTGCGTCTTTGTTATCCAGGGCAACGGCATTCTCAATGTATTCCTGACCTTTCTTGTAATCCGGACTGTCAGGGTTCGCTTTATATTGATTGCAGATGGCGATGCCCAAATCCCTTAAGACCTGCTGATAACCTGAATTGATGTATTTGGAGAGTACCTCTATTGCTTTTTGCCAGTCCCCAATCGTGATCGCCAGTTTTCCTATGCGGTGGGCGAGTTCTGCATTTTCCGGATCATAATTCAAGACAAACTCAAGCATTCTAATCTCGTCACGGGTTTTTTCCTCGGTCGTGTAGGCACCATAACCGGAAGCATATTCTTGGAGACCCGAGTTGATTCTGGAGAACGCATTATCTGACTCTTCAAGCATCGCAGCCAAACCTGCAAGTTCACGTTCCCACTTTGCGGGAATCTTGAACGCGCTCTTGTAGCTTCTTTCATGCGCGAAGTCCGCCCATGAGTGCTCTAAAATAGTTCTTACCTGTATCTCGGCTTTCATCGGACATTCTTTTTCCGGGAATACATCATCTGGAATCTTGATGTCTACTTCGTCGTTAGGAAAGACGCCTCGTTTGAATTGTACAATGTAATGGACTGAGCGATATCCGAACTCCGTTGGTTTAAGCCGCTGGCTTATGTCAACGCTGTTGACCCAGTCAATCTCAAAATGCTCTTCAATAAACCTGCACATAGCCCTCACCTCATCACGTGTATGTGTTATGACACGCGCCCCGCAAAGGTCGGTTAGTTCATTTATGGGGTCCGTATACAGATAACTCTTACGCAGTATTTTTTCTGCGAAACTGGCGATCGCTTTCGGCCGGGTCTGCACTATAGCAAGCGGAGCATACTTACCGGATGCTTTTTTTAGCACCTTCTCAAGTATCTTGGCATATTCCTCATACTTGGGGGAAACACTTTTATATTTCTCAACCTGGTCAGCCCATTCAAAGTCCATTTTTTTATCAAATTGTTTCATCTTAAATTTCCGTATGTGCCTTAATGTACTTCTTTGCGAACACAAGGAACGGCTCTGCAAGATCCATCTTTGGAAGTTCCCGAGCAGGAACCCATGCGTAGTCATCGTGCTCGCTGCTGAGTTGAAATTGCCCGGATTCTATATGCCCTTCCATGACGATGCAAGCCACCTTCTTTGTTTCCAACTCAAACTCGGCAGAGCCTGCAACCCGCTGAAGGGAAATCTTCAGCCCGGTTTCCTCATCAACCTCTCGAAGCAGCGCCTCGTCAAAACTCTCCCCCGGGTCTATCTTACCACCCGGCAGTTCCCATTTGCCGGGACTCCATTTTGAACTCATTGACCGCTTAATAAGTAAACAGCGTCCGGTATCATCGCGAATCACCACTTTAACAGACAGTACAAACGGCTTTTCCGACACCAGTGCTTCACTGCGGTTGTTTTTCTTCATTTTTAATTACCCTTATTAATATTTAATAAAAAATTATAAGAAAACTGAAAACCAAACAAAGGTCTATCTACCTGACTTTGCCTCCCGGCTGGATACCTAATTCTTTCAGCCCGCCCACAATGCGGTGAATAATGGCAGAAACTCCTTCTTTTGGAATATACAGCGAGGTAGCTGCACCCATGGCTTCCTGCCACTCAGGCTGGCGATTCTTATACTCAACATCCGTTACGCCATACAGAATTGGTATAGGGTGTTTGCCACTTTCATGGGCACGGATTACTTCTTTGGTCATTTGTGTGGAACTGAGAGCGTGCGGCGATATGACCACGAGAAAGGCCTGGGATGACTCAATCGCTTTTTTTGTTTGCAACAAGTAGGATGGTCCTCCAAAGGAATCCCGTTCATAATACCATGTTGTGTAACCCGCTGCTTCCAGCCCATTCGCGATCTGCGATGCGACATCGTAGTCTTCTTCAACATGGCTTATAAAAACATCTCTTGCTGGAGGATGTAAATCAATTTTCTCTTCTAATCCAGTAGTTTCTCCTTCAATTTCTGGAACA
>MCBC01000070.1 GCA_001723855.1 Candidatus Altarchaeales archaeon WOR_SM1_86-2
CAAAAACGAACTATTTAGATAGAATTCTTCAGAAAACAAAATTCAAAAGATTATAATAAATCTGGGCTATATAAAGCGATTTTATATTATTTTGTGATTTCTGTATCAGTATCCCTATAGTTTTATCTATCCTTTGTCCCTCATCTGGAAATGGAATTAAAACTGAAGTTAAAAAAGAGTATTTCACTGACCATGATGGTGTAAAATGGTTGTATGATCCAGATCATATATGGAGAGACCCAAAAGGACCTTATTGTCCAAATCCAGGATGTGATTTTGAATTAGAATTTCAGTATAGAGGTGGCTACCACTATTGGGTTTGTAAAGATTGTAAAAATAAAGATCGTAAAAACGAATTTATGTGCTCTTATGAAACTTATGATGGGGCTCGTGACTATGTAAAGAAAAAATTAGAAGCTGATCGCAGAAAAAAAGAAATGCACAAAACCGAGGATATGGACAAACCCTAAAATTGGAAGGTTTTGAATGTGATGTATGGGTTTGAGAATGCATAGTGTCTCAAAATTATCTACACCGCCACAGGTTTTGCTGTTTTCACACCTACCCTTTCCTTCTCAACAAATCTTGCCACATTTTGAATAAATGTTGCTGTCGGAGTGTCAAAGTACTCCTCACCACATCTCTCACATACCTCTGTTTCCACATTTTGAATTACAACGCCATTTATTTCAATATTGATCTTCTTCTTCACAACCCTTCCTTTACAACTATAGCATGTTTTCATCTTCTCCGCTTAAAGTTATCTTTCCATTCATCTTTTGATGGAATATACACTGTGATTATTATCAAATTATCTTCATGTGGGGCACAAACCACATGCACTGGGGTATCTTCGACCCATGTTAACAGCAAACAGCTGTGTCCTCGCGGGTCATCTGGATAGTCCTCGATCAACTCGAATCCGTCTTTAAGGGCATCTTCAATTTGTTTTGCTGTTAAGCCATCATTAAATTCTTCCTTTATCGCATGAAACGTATGCTTTAATGAGCGTAAACATCTCTTGACATCATTGACTTATCATAATATTTATTCTTTTGATTTTATAAAATAAAAAGCAAACGGAATCCCTGTCGGCTTGCAGGTTATGGGCAGGGTCTTAGAGGACCAGAAAGTCCTGGATGCTATGCGGGGGTTTGAGAATTCAGGCCGATAACTTCCGGGTGTCTCTAAATATGTGATCTTATGTTCCTGTTCTTTTTCGCAAGTTCAACATACTCCATTGCGTTCCCGATTATATGTTCGGTTTCTTCCGCTGTAAGCTCGCGCACAACTTTCCCGGGGATCCCAAGAACAAGAGAATTCTTTTGGATTTTCTTGTTTTCGGTAATTACCGCACCTGCACCGACAATGCAGTTGGTTTCAATTTCCGCGCCTTCCATCACAACCGCACCCATGCCTACAATGCAGTTATCCCCTATTTTACAGCCGTGAATTATCGCGCCGTGCCCGATACTCACGCGGTCCCCTAAAACCAAATCGTGTTTTTCCGCTTTCTATCCGCCCTAACAACCCCATTATACCAGACGCTTGAATTTTCGCCGCATGAAACATTGCCGATGATTTTCGCGCCGGGTGCGATGAAAACGGTTTCGTGGATCATTTTGCGAGCTGTTGTTAATTTTTTCAGTAACTCCCCAGGAGTTTTAAAAAAGTAATTTTATTTTTGATCTCCCCCAATGCATCTTTAACATTCCCGTCATTCAAATGACCTTCGAGGTCCACGAAGAACAAATATTCCCCCAACCTTCTTTTTGAAGGTCTTGACTCGATTTTTGTTAGATTTATCCCCCTCTCCGCAAATTCTTTCAGTGCATCATAAAGGGCCCCGGGGGCGTCTTTTAATGCGAATATTATTGATGTCTTATTTACGGGTTTTCCTCCACTGATTTCTTTTTCCGGCTTTGATAAAACTATAAACCTTGTCTCGCTCGGCATATCCTGGATATTTTCTTCCATAACATCCAGGCCATACAAGTCTGCGCTGCTTTTCGGGCCTATTGCAGCATATCCTTCTTTTGCTTCACTTGTCTTCTTCATAGCAAACGCCGTGGATTCACTTCTTTCCAGACGGGCATACGGGAAATTTTTCTTTAAAAAAACTCTTGATTGCGCCAGTGCATGCGGATGAGAGATTATGGTCATGATCGAATCTCTTTCAGCACCCCTCCGGACCATCAAACACAGGTTAATACCCAGGTCTATTTCCCTGCAGATTTTGATGTCATAGAGAAGCAGGCAGTCCATTGTCACGGAAACGCTTCCTTCAAGCGAGTTTTCTACCGGCACAATCCCAAGATCGGCGTTATCTTCCTCAATCGCGGAAAAGACGTCATCTATCGTATCACAGAACAAAAAATCTTCTCTTGCAAACATTTCTCTGGCAGCGATTTCCGTGAATGTTCCTTTAGGGCCAAGGATTGCAATCTTCATTTTTTATTGTACTACAATCTATATGAATTTACAATATGCGTAAAAACTCCTCTGGAGTTTTTAGCACACAAAAATCTTTTAGATTTTTGATTGAAAAGTCCTTGAGACGAATGTCTCAAATGGATTTTTTTATTTATATTACCTTTTCAAATTAAATAACGAAGATGATGAACATTCAAAACGTCAAAGACCAGCACCTTCCGGAATTGATGAAAAAGAAGAATGTGATTGGCGTTGGAGTAGGTAAGAAAATTACGGGCGGTAAAGAGACCGATGAGGATGCTGTGGTGATTTTTGTTGAGAGGAAAGAGGTATTGGAGTCATTGGATCCTGAGGACGCCGTGCCCGAGAAATTGGAGGGTGTTAAAACAGACGTTATTGAGACCATAATGCCGGAGATTCAAAAAAAATCACTTCGTGATTTTTAACTGTAATATAATTGCAACATAATTGATTTACATTACATCAAAATGGATAGAAAAGCTCGCCACCGCCCGGCAATGCCCGGGATCAGTACAGGGAATTACAAAATCACTGTAGGGACTTTCGGGTGCGTTGTTTATCGCAATGAAGACGAAGGGGAATGTAAAGGCTTTATCGACTGTCTTATCAGGTTCCTGCTGCGATTGCTTGACTCAATACTCCGATTACTGGGTATGGGTGCCGTAAAGAAAAAATACATTTTATCGAATAACCACGTCCTGGCTGATACTTCCCTTGTCGGCGATCCGGATATAAGAGGGGATGCTGTGCTGCAGCCGGGACCTGCCGATAACGGGAAGAATCCTCAAGACCGGATCGCAAAACTTTATGATTATGTTGAAATCGATCCTGACGGATGTTATGTTGATTGTGCGATCGCAGAAGCGTTAAACAATGATGACGTTACCTGCGAAATCCTTGAAGTTGGTGCGCCTAATGGAGTCGCAGAGATAGAAATAGGAGAAGATGTCAAAAAAAGCGGCAGGACAACAGGCTTAACCGCGGGAAAAGTTCTCTATAAGAACGTGGACATCAAGGTCGACTATACGAAAGCGATTGTCCTGTGCAAGGACCAGATTCTTTGCTCTGCGATGAGCGAAGGCGGCGACAGCGGCTCCGTTGTCCTGGATGAGAATAATAATATAGTGGGTTTATTATTCGCCGGCTCGTCGCAATTCACAATAGTCAATCCGATCCAGAGAGTTCTCGAAGAGCTGGATGTTAATATCATGAATTAACCTCACTCGATCTCAACCTTGAAGTTTTCTTTTATAAAAGAAATCGCTTCGTCCTTGCTCAGGTGGTGGCCCCTGAGCCCGCTGTCGCCTGTATTTTTTAACTTCCGGTGCTTTATCCGGAAGCCCTTCCTTTCCAACGTAACGCAGATGTCCATGCCGAATATCCCTATGTCCGGATCATACTTCATATCAGGGAAATCTATATACTCCTGGATGCCGAACGAAAAATTTCCGAATTTATCAAAAGAGGATTTTTTTATGGTACTTTTTGCATGGAATGCTTTTCTTAAAAACTCATTTGCGTCATTTTTCCGCAAAGTGACCTTGGCTCCTATGGGCGTGCCTTTTCTGATTCCCCATGCAGGTATCCGGTGGGTAGAAACCGTTCTGACAGGCTTTCTGCCGGTCAATTTCGCAAGCAGCTGCTCTGCCTTAATCAATCTTTCTCCCGATTCGCCAACGCCCACGTGTACCGTGACCTTCTCTATCCTCGGGGCCTGCATTGGATTCGTATACTCCATTTTAGATATTATAGAACTGAATTAAATAAAAAATAAAAAAGGTGTAGTGCAGATAGAAATCACTTTTTCAACGTTATTTCAATCGCAGAGACCGGTATTATTCCTTCATCGCCTTCAAGTTCTTCGGTAGAAATCTTTATATCTGTAACGTCGGAGCCCGGAATAAATCTTCTTCTCACAACCTCCGTAACATCCACCGCTTTGCTGATTGCTCTCCCGCGCGCCTTTATCAAAACACTGTTTGCGCCGTTATTGAACTGTGTTACCACAGCCAACACATAGTTCATCACTCCCTTTTTCCCTATGAATATTGTGTCCTCATCTTTTGTTCCCTTTTCAGCCATTTTAATCACCGTATTTTTTGTTTTACTTTTTTAGATAGTTAGATAAATAAAAATAAAAATCCACGGCATTTCTCGTTCTTTCAGCTACGTCACCCCGCATACGCCCGCAGAACATCCTCGACTGTTATTATTCCAACCAGCCCTTTTCTGTCATCAACCACGGGCAGCCGGACAATATTATGCTTCAGCATCAATTCGGCTGCCTCTCCGGTACTTTTGTCTGGGGCGATGGTTATTGGAGAGGTTCTCATAATCTTCCTTACAGTTGACGACCGGGTCCTGCCCGACTCCCTTAATAGCCTGAATGCACCGTGTTTTATTATATCCAGTTGGGTGATCATCCCCACCACATCATTTCTTTTTACGCCTTTTTTATTCTTTTTTTGCTCAACCACCGGAAGCCCCGTGATCCCGGTGTCGTACATCATCGGCCACACCTTTGACAGTTCATCATCCTGCTCGCAGTATATAACATCGGTTACCATGATCTTTTTTACAATTTCCTTACCCCTGCGGGGGGCGATACCGTTGTCTTGACCTAAAAATGCTTTTAAAGTGTCTTTGGAGGAGATAATGCCTATGACCTTCCTGTCCGCCTCTCCATTAATTACGGGAAACTGCCTTATACCGGTTTCAACAAATTTTTTTGCGACCGCATATGTATCTTCACCCGGCAGGGCAAAGACCGGATTTGTATTCATTATTGCTTTAACCGTCAAATTGGCTCTTGTGGATGTGACCTGCAAAATATCTCTGCGAGAGACCACTCCAACCAGTTTCCCGCCGTCATCCACAACAGGAATTACCCTGAATTTATATTTTCGTACGAGCGATCTCGCGTTTGTTAACAGATCATCCTCCCCGGCGCACACGGGGTTTCGCGTCATTATTTCATCAACAGAAGTCATATTTTGAATATTTTTATTCTTTATTAGATATTGCTATAAATAAACATCATTTGGATCAAAAATCCTTTTCTTTGCGATTTTCAGCTCCCCATCCCTGAGTTTCCTGTAAAAGCACGATTTATAACCTTCATGACACGCCGCTTTTCTTCCTTCCTGCTCAATCCTGTAAAGCAGGGCGTCCCCGTCGCAATCCGCCCAGACCTCCTTAACCAGTTGCTTATTGCCCGAGGTTTCACCTTTAAACCATATCTCCCCCCTGGAGGTGGAGTAGTAGTGGGCATATCCCGTCTCCATTGTCCTCTTCAAAGCCTCCTTGTTTGCGTATGCTGCCATCAAAACCTCGCCTGTTTCAAAATCCTGTGTTATGACCAGGACAAGACCCCCGATCCCGTCAATCGTTCGCGTTCTGAGTTCGCCGTATAAGCCATCCATTATTTCTTTTTATTAAATCTAAATAAATAAAGATGGCTAGATATAAAAAGAAAAATAAGGGTGATGATGTGATAATCCGGGTAAGAGTACCAAGAAAGGGAGAGGTTCTTGGAGAGATCGAGCAGCTGTTGGGTGATAGAAGAATGAATGTAAGATGCAGCGACGGTCATACGAGATTGTGCAGAATCCCCGGCAAGCAGCGCAGGCGAATATTCCTGCATGAGGGGGATATAGTCCTGGTTGAGAAATGGGAGGTGCAGGAGAATGAGCGGGGCGATGTTTTAATGCGATATTACCCGCAGCAGGTGGATTGGTTGAGAAGGAGAAAATTTCTGGAAAATCTGGAATAGTTAAAAATTTACAAAGTAAATTTTTAAATAATTTTAGTGATTACTCACCCTAACAAATCTTAAATAGTTGTCTTTAAAAATTACTTTTTTCCTGCAAAATCAAAAAGCTTTTTATATTTGTATCACTATATATAGTAATAACATGAAAAAGGTTGGATCAATCATAATCTACAGGCTAACCGAACTGAATCAGATAGAGCGAGATAAATTTTGTCGCAAACTTCTTGGAAGAATAGTCAAAACCCATAGAGGTAAGTACACGCATCATATAAAGGGTATCCTCGATACCGTTCCACATATTCATGTGGGGAGAGGAATTCTTATTGTTGAGAAGACAAACAAACAAATGTTATCTGATTTCTTTAGAGATCATGGAGTGAAGAATGTCTTTATACGCGATTTAATCTTAACAAAAAGCGATATTTGTAAACTAAAAAATGAAAAGCAAAGCGACACTGTCTAAAATACTAAGGGATGTAACATCATTGGATCTGGAAAATATAGATTTTGATGACAAAGAAGCGGTTAAAAGCGTAATAATCTCACAGCATAATATCATTGAGTCACTGATAAAGATCATAGAGGAGAATATGGAGGTTATTCAAAAGCAAGGGGAGATTATTCAAGCCCTCCAAGATCAGCTGGC
Organism: Candidatus Altarchaeales archaeon WOR_SM1_86-2; assembly: GCA_001723855.1. The sequence goes on from MCBC01000070.1 coordinate 6,873, forward strand.
TAAAAACAGTAGAAATAGCAGCAAGCCCCCCTCCAGTGATGGACTCAAAAAGCCTCGCAGAACCAGTTTAAGAAAGTCTGGCACTAAAAAGAATGGCGGCCAAAAGGGACATAAGGGACACACGCTGGAGCCGGTCAAAAATCCCGATCATGTAAAAACACACGAAGTTGAACAGTGCAAGTACTGTAGGGTATCACTTAAGGATGAAAAAGTTATCGGTTACGAAAAACGCCAGGAATTTGATACCCCTCTCATTAAAATTGAGGTAACTGAGCATCAGGTAGAAATCAAGAACTGTCATCGGTGCGGTATGGAAAACAAAGCTGATTTTCCTCCAGGTGTGACACAGCTCGTGCAATACGGCTCCCGCATCAAGTCGTTGGCTGCTTATCTCAACAGCTATCAATTCATCCCTCTAGAGCGTACCTGTGAATTCTTTGAGGATATATTTGGCCATCGTCCTTCTGAAGCAATGGTTCTCCAAGCGAACGCTGTTTTAGCCGATCGTATAAAGCCAGCCGTTGATGCGATCAAACAACAGTTAATTGACTCTTCTGTGCTTAACAACGATGAAACTGGTTTGCGGGCGGAAGGTAAAGGTCACTGGTTACATGTTGCCAGTACCGACACCCTCACCTACTATGACGTCCATAAAAAGCGAGGAAAAGAAGCAATGGATGATATAGGTATATTATCTGAGTTTGAAGGAACATCGGTTCATGATCATTGGAAGCCCTACTTCAAATACGAAAACTGCCGGCATAGCCTTTGTAACGGCCATCACTTGAGGGAGCTCCAATTCATCCATGAACAATACCAACAAGGATGGGTGGTGAAAATGATAGATCTATTGATGGAGATTAAAAAGAAAGTGGATGAGACTTCTCTGTATAACGATCATCTCGATCCCCCAGTGATTAAGGAGTTTGAGGAAAGATATGACGAAACTATTGAAAGAGGATTAATGCATAATATTCCCCCTCCAGAGGAACACTTGCCTAAAAAGAAAAAGAGGGGCAGAGTTAAACAAACACCTGCCAAAAACCTACTTGATCGCTTAAGTGAATACAAAGAAGAAACACTGAGGTTTATGCATGACTTTAGCGTGCCTTTCGACAATAATTTGGGAGAGAGGGATATCCGCATGATGAAAGTCAAACAGAAAATCTCTGGAGGATTCCGGACTTTTGAAGGGGCAAAAAAGTTTTGTTGCATTCGTAGCTATATATCCCTAACTCCGTCAAATTTAAGTAATATGATCCAGTTTCCATTATGCAGTGAACAGAAAATGCATAAGTAGATATTACTTATTTAAGTAATAGGAATAGATAAATTTCAAAAAGATTTGACCTATTACTTAAAACAGGCGGAGTTAGGGATATATCCACCGCACGAAAAAACGGGCGCAGGGTCATTAACGTAATTCAAGATGCTCTTAATGGAAATCCATTTATTCCTCAAACCACTCCAGTAAATTCTGCTTGATTAGATTGATGACGAGTGCCTACAAAATTAGAAAATCAAATGGTTTTTTTATAGATCAATGTAATAAAAGATAGGGTGAGTAATCACTAATTTTATTCTTAACAAGAAAGGAGATAAAACATTTTTATTTATGGAATGCAAATAATAAAAGAAAATTTTATAATTCAATTTTGGAGAAAATGGAGAAAATAAAAAAGGAAATTAACCACTACGCTCTACCGAAATCTCTGCCTATCCAATGCCAATCCTCTATTTTTGTCCCAAAAATATGATTAGGGGGAGGTTCTCCATAATCAACCCATGCTAATTGCATCTTACACCCACATCTTGGACAATCTGGAGCCCATTTTCCTGTCCATTTTGTTAATTTCTCTTGAGTTATACTTCCCAAGCACAGAGATCTTCTGATTAGTTGATTGAAGTGGTTCTTCTTGACTCTGTAATACACGCCATAATATCTAACTGTCTTGAACTGAGTGTCAGGTATATGCCCGATAAGGGCACTTATGAACTCCTCAACACTCATAGTTACATAATGTCTTTTGATTACTTCTCCCTTCTCATTCTTCTCATCATAATAGAAGGTTACAGTTTTCCCATCATAGTTGGTAATTCTGCATTCTGCAACCGCTGGATGTCTTATGTATCTTCCGATATATGCAGATAATTTCCTCTTGCTCTTTATGCTATCTTTTGCTCTAACATAGAATCCTTCTGGATAGTTCTTAAACAAAAAGTCGATTAATCGCCTATTTTCAGAGGTATCTGGAATAACTTCTTTGACCCTTGTCAGTATTTGATATTGCCATGCTTTCCGCAACATTTTATAGGGAAACTTATTAACACTAACCCACGCACTATTTTCCTTAAAACCTCCTTCGGTAACCAATGCATGAATATGTGGATTAAATTTCATATCCTTTCCATAAGTATGGATTACAACTACAACTCCTGGAGTTACTTCTCTTCCAAGCTTCCATTCCATCATATCTGATATTGCTGTTATAGCACAATCCATAAGAATCTTAAGAAGGCATTCTCTATATTCCTTGAATATGGGTCTCAATTGTTCAGCTATCGTCATAACACAATGTCTATGTGGGACATCAAATGTATTCTTAGCGAGGTTCTCAGCCCATTTATCTGCATACTTCTTCCCGCAATGCGTGCAAATCCTTGAATTACAACCAAAATGTATTATCTTGACCTCGCCACAATTGGGACATGCATAAACGAAATAACCTCTTGGGTTATTTTGACACTGAAGCATCTTCTCTATTTCCTTGATCTCTACTTCCCTGAGTTCATCTAAGTGTTTGTGCTTGTATACCTCCCAGTTGGAATTATGAGTAAATATGTGGTTAATGGTAATCCTATTCTCTGTTTGTTGAGTATTTATATTTGGGAGGGTAATTAATTCTTGCATATCTTGGGGTATACAATTGATATGCAAGTACCCCTATATAAATAGGGGTGCTTATTTTCATAAGCAGAGAAATCAGGAATATACTTTATAATACCTATCTTTCAAAGTTATTAAAAAATGAGTGCTTCGCACTCTCTTTATTCTTGCCACCAATGTTATTTAATTAATTAAACTTCAAAGTTATTAAAAGTTTACATTTTTTAAAACACTTTCAAGTTCAAAAGTTGAAAACAATCTCATTTGATCCAAGTCCATATCCTCATATTTAAGTTTTGGGTTTCCATCATTCTTTTTCACCACTGCAATCCTTATTTTTTCTAACCTATCAATGATTTTGGTTTCTGAAAGTGTCTCATTCTGTTTTCTTAATTTCCACATCATATACCTGTAAAACACTAATCCGGCAACACAGAGGAATATATGGACTTTGATGTGATCATCATCGCTGAGATATATTGGCTTGATGCAAATAAATCTTGTGCTCTTCAACCACTTAAAATCCTTTTCCACGAAATCCTTTTGGTTGTATGTTTTAACAATTTTTTCCGAATCCCACTCGTGTTTATCGGTGAATATCGGGTTTTTGCCAAAAGTCGCGCGCAACTCTTTTTCACCATCAGCGTCAACGCTGTATTCGAATACTTGCCTGCTGTCTTTTTCATAACCATCATACTTGAACGCGCCTTCATAATTTCTCACAACTTTTGAAGCATCAATTAAAGCATTCTTTATGCTCTTTTTCCTTCCTTTGCCAACTCGCTCAACGGATTGTTTTATCTTTTCAAGCTCTTCAAGAATTTTTACCTTCTTCTTTTCATAAGTGTTGCTTTGCTTTTTATAACTTCCTTCATTGTAGCTCATGACAATGGTATATTCATGCCCAAATACTTCTTTTGTTATCCTGTAACCCTTCACTTCATGCTTCTTTTTGTTGGTGTAAAGGTAATCATATTTGTCCAATGGAATGTCGTATAATTCAGGAACCTGATCTTTCCTTAGAGCACCAACGACATTCATTTCAGAGTCCTTTACCATTCCAATATTCTCTTCAGAATTACAACCCTTATCCCAGACCGCAACAATGCCTTTACAGGGCACATTAATTTTATTCAGCCGATCAACAATTTTCATAAAAATTTCGCCAAACACTTTTGAATCGTGCTTGTTCCCGGGATACGATTCATGAAGTATCGGGATGTTTTCATCACTCGTTGCTATTCCTATGCCAATTATATTTTTATCATATCTTTTCTCTTTACTCTTGCCTTTTTTAGGTAGTTTCTCGCCATTCTCAATATAGGTAAAAACATTGCTCATGTCAATATATAGTTTCGTTGGCACCAATCCCAACTCAACAAGTATTTTCCCAATATCATCCCCGATTTTTCGCATTACATCATCTGTGAGATATTCCATATGGTTTGTAAAATTTTGGGTGTTCAGTTTGTGCGAAAACGACCATATCAAACTGAGAAAAGATTCATCAAACCAATCGGAAATTCCATTTTTGCTCACCGGTTCATCTGCTCTGCTGAGAATAACCAGCAACATATATTCACCAACGGTTAAACCCCCCATCTTCTTTTTAGATGTGTGTTTATTCACGATCTCAACAAAGTTTAATTCTTCTGCTATTTTCATTAATGCTGCGGTTCTGCCGTATTCATAACTTTTTAGTTTCAATGATGTGCAGTTTTCATGTTCATCATAAACTTTTTCGATTTTTTCTGCTGTACCGAGATATTTGCTCCACACCCTTTCAGACCTCCCATTTATCCACGCCTTCCTTGCTAATTGATAATATGTATTCCCATTACTCTTCTTTTTCTCGACATAAGGTCGTATTTTCATGATATCCGCCATATCCATTTTTGATTTTGCCATGTTATATATTAGATTTATATATAAATGAATTAGTGGCAAGGATTTAGAAAAATATGGTTTATACATAGCTATTTTAATTAAATTTTATTGGCGGCAAGAAAAATTGAAAAGTAAAATAGAGCAAATCAATATCCGCAAGAGGCATAGAAACAATTTATTAACTCAAAAATCTAATATCTTTGAAAGATAGGTAATACAATGAAAAAGAAAATTTTCCGAGAATTTAACACCGAAGGTGTTAAATACAAACTGACTGCGATAGCAATTGTTGCGTTAATTGTTCTTGGCATTGGAGTTGCTTCGATTGTAATTAACCACCAGCCAAGTGAGGATGCAAATGAATCGGTTAATGCCGTTGATCATAAAGAAAAACCAGATAAAGTTGGTTTTGGAGGGAAGGTTAGTGTTTATGTTCCTGGAAAGCATCATAAGGATGAGAATGCGACTGAGAAGGTTGGGGAGAAGATAGAGGCGAAGGTTAATGTGAGCGCAATGAATGTGACGGATGCAGAGATAGGTGCGAAAGTTAATGCAACGAATGTAACGCAATAATAAAATAAGTGGATTTGGATGGAGATTAAACAAATGAAATTAAGTTTACGATAAAAACTACAAAAATGGAAAAGGAAAATAACGAAGTGGAATCAAAGGAAATGAAATATGCGAGTATACCAAGAAGAGCGGTGGCTGCAGTGATTGATTATATTATAGTCGGGACTATTATGTATGTACTACTTATAGCACTCCCAAAATTTCTTGTTTCACAAGAAATTAGTTTTAATGTCCCACACGGCATAGTTTTTGCTATTCTTTATACATTAATTATTATGATTATATTCCCTCTATTGTATTTTATCTTATTAGAAAATGGTGTTGGTAAGGGACAAACAATCGGAAAAAGAATATTAGGAATTAAAGTTGTTAATGAAGTGGGTGTTCATCCCTCAATTTTTCAAACGTTTGTTAGACTATTTACAAGATTTTTAGATTTAGGTGTGTGCCATGTTATTGGTTTAATTGCGATTTATACCTCTAAAGAAAATCAGAGGATTGGTGATAGATTAGCGAAAACCTATGTTGTTGTAGCATTAGTATCGTTGGTTGGTATTGGTTGTGCATCGGCAGATACAATATCTTACATTTCTGAATATGATACAGATCAATACAATGAAACAAATCCGCAAGCAGGAGAGCTAGTAAGGTCATATTGGATAAATAATTCGCATACTTTTATATCAATTATTGGTGTTAATGTAACTGATTCATCACAACCAATAGAAAATGCAACGGTGGAGTTAAAAGTGTGGAACTCTACAGCTACTGTTTTAACAATGAAAAGTAGAACAAATCCAGGTGGAATTATCAACTTTAAGATTAATGGTATTTATTGTCCCGGTGGCTATTGGTACCAGGCTACTGCTATTTTAGATAGCGGGAATGTATCAACATCGGTCAGAGAAATAGATATAAATGAGGAGTTTACAATGAAACAATCATTTAACCAAGTTTCATGGCTAAACTTTTCAGATGCGAACTCAACCAAAATTCTAAACAGTTTACCAAATGAAGATGTTTATGTTGACATCTTTCCGGCATTTATATATGCAAAGGAGAATGTCTCAGGAGTAAATAATGAAACACATCTTATTTAAGCATCGTGAATGAGGCGTAATTTCCCTTCTTTTCGCCTATAAAGGCTAAATTGGGCTTTAAAGCGCTTATTTCCCGGCGATTCTCCTTTTTTGCCTATAACGGGGCTAAAGAATTGGCTTTAGTTTAGAAAATGCTGTTGGAGACCTTATCAAATCCCCTCTGCCCATGCGCATGGCTGTGTAAGCAGTGAGCAGCATAGTTATGCCTGTTATCGCCACATATGCGGCAGCATTATCTATGCCCTTATTTGGCATTCTTCGTCTATCATACACCCAATTCATACGCGAGAAGTTTCTTTCACATTCTAATCGCAACGCTAGTAATCTATCAAGATAATAAATATCATATATGTCAGTGCGGTTTTCCCTAATATATTTCCCGGGTTTGATTTGAATAAGGTTCTTCTTTCTTTTATCACGGATTATCACATACAATTTGATTCCCCGTACATCACAGAGTGCATGAAGGTCAGATGAATCCATGATTGAGTCGGCTATCATCGTCTCTGGATAGGCTCCATACCAGAAGTAGTAATCTTCCAATAATGGAGGGAGCATTGTAGATTCATTCCGACTCCCCTTGAAGACATCGAAACAGCATGGGAGACCGTACTCCAAATCGGTCATAAAAAATTGGTTATAGCCGACTCCTTTGATGTAATTGCCTCTGATATAAATATCTGCATATAGATCGTTATATAA
>MCBC01000071.1 GCA_001723855.1 Candidatus Altarchaeales archaeon WOR_SM1_86-2
GTTAAACTTTGTTAAACTTAAGTCTTTTGACAGTATTTTACGTACATATAATGAATTTATTTTTAATTTTAGACACCCATAATTATTCTTTTAATAATAGTTTAGATGTGCTTGCACCATTATAATTGGCGTATGTCCTAACTACTCATAACTCCTAAGCCTTATCAATTCATCGGTATCTATACCTACCCTGCCTGTTCTGGACAACCCCATATTTAGTATGGATAAAGTACAATCTAACCTGAGTTGTCCGACATAATTTAATTCTTTCTCTAATTTTCTTTCTTCTTCACCCGTGTGTTCCTCCAGTTTCGCGACTATTTCTGCTTTAACGGGTTTACAAAGTGAAGTATCTGATATTTTAAGTGAGATTATGTCAAAAAGATTCCATCTTATTATTACAGGGGAAGAATCTTCATAGATAACAGAAATGCTATTCCTGTCTCGGTTAATAAAAGCAACTTCTTTTTTTGGTATTCTTTTTCCCAGGATGAATACATATCTGTGCTTAATTTTGTTCGGGAACGATATATCACACAAAGGAGTAATGCACAGGTAGTAAGTTTCACCATCCTTCAGGATTGTGCCCTGTGTTAAAGAAATAGCTTCTTCTCTAACATTACTTAAAAGGCATTGGAAGCGACAGTGAGCATCCAACATATTATAGGCAAGTGGTTCAATTTCTTCTTCAGTGTCTGAGATTAATAAACAGCTTAATATGGAGATCAATTGGGAACGGGTTTCTTGTTTATTTAAAATAGTTTCCTCTTTTAGTCCCTTTATTTTTTTTGGTAAACTTACGTTTTCTGATAGTTTTCCCAAGTATTTTAAAAAAGCTTCTGGATCCTCATTTATATCTTCTACAGTCGCATTTTTTATGTCAATTCCGCTTCTTTTACGGAACACTGTTTCCAACAATTTTAGAACTTTATTTCCGATTTCGTTCATTTTATCCTCATCTCCAGATTCAATAGCATCTCTCAATTTTTTTGTAAAATCCTGTTTTTTCAAGAAATTTGAAATTTGCTGTCTGTTAATATTGGGCGATGCAGTGATTTTTGAACTCACTGCATACTCAATGTCTGAGAGAAAAATCCGTGAAAGTATCGAGTAGAATTCCTCATCCTTTTTCGTGCTTGCCATTAAATTAACAAGAGGGGAATCAATCCTTTCGTCATACCTGCTTAAAACCGTAGGTAATAATCCTCTTATATCGGAAGCAAATTCCAAACCAAATCTAGCCATTAATCCTTTATATTTCCCGGATATTGCGTTTATCACACTATCAAGTATATCCTCTGGGTTAACCCCGTCAAATTTTTTTCTGACAAAAAAATACAAATAATCGGCATGAAAATCAAAATCCTCACCTTCACAGGTTATTTCTAAATATTCTTCGATTTCCGATTTAATATTTTCCAAATTGCCTACAACTGTATATAAGTATATGAATCTTAATCCTTTTTCTTCATAAAGACTTTTGATTATCTTGAGGGAAGGAATATGACCTTCGCCATGGGGATCAAGTTCCCAGTCTAAAATAACAACATCGCAATTCTTACAGACTCTTTTACAATGTTCTAGTTTTCCTACTTCAAACCTAAATAAATCACAAGGATACCCTCCTTTTGAGATAGATTCATAAACATTCTTAGACAAAGCAGTATCGAGCGCTTTTGTGTGCTTTTTCTCTTCTAAGGGAGTAGCAGGGGGTACAAAATCTCCTATTTCTTCGGGTTCACTTTCAAGGAGCGATTTTTTTTCATCCGGGATTTCCTCTGGAGGATAGTGTTCTAAGGATATTTTATCATCAACAAATACAAAACTTTTCAAGTATTCTTGAATTACCTTCTCAGGGACACAAAAACCGCTCATTTTTTCACCCCCTCAGCTTCTGTCTTTGGCAGGTATATCCTAAAACAAGCCCCTGTTCTTGTCTTATCGTTATCATTCAATGTGAAGTCTATGTCGTAACCGTTTGCTATTAGATTTTGTCTGGTTATGTATAATCCGAGTCCTCTGCCACCTTCCTTTTTTCTAGAGAAAAACGGTTCAAACAGCATGTATTTATCTCTTTCATGTATTCCGACCCCGGTGTCTTCTACATAAATTTTCTCGTTTCTATAATCCAAAAGTATCTCTCTCCTATCTGATTCCTTAGTCCAGTAAATAGAATTATTTATGAGATTAATAAATGCGGGATACAGTATTGTTTCGGAAGCATTTTGTATCTCCAAATTTTTGAATGATTCGGTAGCCTCAATCTTCAACTCTCCCGCTATCTGTTGTTCAAAGAATGCCAAAATGTAATCATATATCTCTTGTCCATTTATTGTTCTCTTTTTGAGCAGGGATTTTCTGTAAAGCGGCAACATTAATTTATGCTTTGATTCCAAATGCTGAAAACTGTACTTTAAACTTTGATAGATCAGTCCCAGTTTTTCGTCTTTTCTATATCTGGATAACACTTCCAACTGGAATTTAATGTTTTGGTACAGCATCCCCAACTCATGATCGATAATTTCAACGGCTAAACCGAGTTGTGCTAAATTGTTGTATAAATATATTTTTTCCTGTCGCTTTTCCATAACTTTTTTCTGGGCACCGATTAAAAGTTCTTCTGAATCTTCCTTTGAAAAATTCTTTAATTGCCTTAAAAGATTGGAATGTAATTGCTCTATTTCTTCTTTTCTTGCTTTTACCTCCGCGTCTATAAATGCGAGAGCTTCCCGAAAAGATTTTTTGTCGGCAGAAACGACAAATTCGCCCAGCGTCTTTACTCTTTTTTTATTTAATAATAACGGCTCGATACCTGTGTAATACGGTTGATATGATTCAGAAATTAAAGTCGATACCTTTCCCATATTTTCTTCCAGTTCTTCTTTTTTATTTTCCAGGTTCGATTGTAAATCACTGTCTACTTTATCGATTCTTTCTCTCAGAACTTTCTCACGATCTATGTGTGTTCGTAAACTTTCCGATAACGAAGCAATTTCATTGTAAATTTTCTTACCGATTTCTTCGGCTTTATTTTCCAAAATCTCAAAATTTTTTAGGTATTCTGCATACTCTCCTTCCGAATCATCGTCAAGTGCTATCCTGTCTGGTTTTTCCAGTCGGTAAGTGTCCAATATTTTCTCCTTTTCGCTTTTATGTTCTTCGGCTACGCCAGCTATTTTCTCTTCGAGTTCTGTGAAATGCCCCTTGTTCGTTTCTTCTTCTATTTCATTCAGCATTTTTATGGAAGAATTTTTTAAATCTTCCAAGAGAGGAATGCCTCTTTTCCATCCCTTTTGCTGTTCATTTAATGCTTTTAAAAACTCCTTTTTCTTCTTTGCCGAACGTTTTTCTTCTTCTTCAAGAGATTTTTTCTCCTTTTTGTGTTGCTCCGTAAGTTTGTGATGCAAATCGCTTTTCTTTGCTTCTTTTCTGCTAAAGTGATCTGCTGCGAGATCAACGAAAAAATGTATTAATATGTCTCTAAAATCCCTGTACGCGGCATTTTCAATGAATCCTTCTCTGCTTGCTTTATCTCTCAGATTTTTGTTATTTTTCTTTTCTGTGGCAATATAACCAAAAAATCTTCTATGGCTGAAAAAATGTCTCCCCGCATGTTTGCTTCTTCTTTCTTCAAACTCCAAAAAATCCACATCCGGCTCGCCGTAAGGTAAAACTCTCACTCCGTCCCGGTAAACATAAAAACCCCCGATCATATTAAGTTTATTGTTCATGACGTTATACTCCTCCTTATTAAGTCGGGATGCCTTGATCTCACCCTCCAAATATCTCAAACATATTCTAAAAGGCCCGCATTTTGTTTTTCTCTGTTTTTTCCACAGGTTTACATATTCGAGGGGTTTTCCGAAAATTTCTATTTTTCCGACGAATTTCCCGTTTTCGTCGAACTCCCCTTCTATCAGGTGGTCATAAATCTTTAACTCCTCTTTATTCCACCATTCTCTTTCACTTAAAATATTGAAGGGCAACCTTTCTTTTTTGTGAATAAAAAAAGCGCAATTCATATCTATCGGTTTTTCTTCAAGGACATTCCTAAAGCCCATAAGCAGTCTAAATAACCTGTTTTCAAAAAGCCGTTTGGGATTTTTCGGACCGATATCGCCGATATTTTTAAATTCGTCTTCCAAAGAGGAAATATAAAATGTTGTTCCCCTTTTGTCTTTGAATGCATGAGTATTGATTATATCTTCAATTTTTATTTTCTCGTTTAGATTTTCCAGATCATTGAGAATTTCTTCTTTAAGTTCTTTTTCAGATTCCCATTTTGAATTATCAAAGTTTTTACCGAACTCCTTAAGCATACCTGAAAGAATGCTTTTTGTAAATAATTCGCCCTCTTTTAATGTTCTGAGCGGAAGAGTAACTTCATCCAGATTCAGATCAAGATGTTTAAAAATCCGCCAATCCACAAAAAGACATACAGATTTTTCGTTAATTCTGTGAGAAAAAATAAATAATTGTTTACCTATTGCAGCGATTGCCAATCGTCCTATACCTTTTTCGCCCATAACTGCCCGTTCTAACAGTTCCGGTTCAACTTCCCCGGGTTTAAGAAATTGATTAGAATCGCTTTTGATTTTATCCCCCGTACCGACAACAAGCCATCGCTCGTTAACATCTGTCTCAGACATTCCCATGCCGTTATCCTGTAAAATCAGAATATCTTTTTCAGGATATAAGTCAACTGATACTTCTCTGGCAAAAGCGTCATAAGCATTTTTAAAAAGTTCACTGATAGCAGTAGGAGCGTTTGCAATCTGATCTTTTCCCAGCATTTCAATTGCCCTTGCTCTGGTTTTAAATTTAGCGATTGTATTGTTCATCCTTATTATTCTTCACAATTTTGAATAACAACATTTATTATGTAATTTGATTTTATTCTGAATTTAATTTTTTCATACCTTCGATAAAATAATCTCCCAATACTCTCGAAAATTTTACGGGAACGGCATTTCCTACCCATCCTGTTGTATCCGTTAGTGTACCATAAAATATATATTTATCTTTAAATGTTTGCAATGCAGCAGCTTCCCTCACCGAAATGCCTCTTGCCTGATCGGGATGCCCGAAGCGACCGTTTGATATACTCACGCATTTACAGGTCAATGTCGGAGCAACATCGTCCCATCTCATTCTCCCATAAACATCGGTATGTCCCGTATGTTTTTTATGACATTCCAGTTGAAGACGCGGTGGCAAATCGAATCTGGAACCGCCGTTTGGTTTAATATATTTCATTCTTAATTTGTTGGTTCTGCTGAGATTTCGGGTCACATGATTCGTAATTGAGGGGTGTTTTCCTCCCGCCTCGATTTTCGGATATTTTGAGATTGCATCACGAACGGTCAAATAAGGCTTTTTACCTGGTTTTAGCAGTCCATATTTTCCTTCGGGTATTTTCACAGGTCTGTGTTTTGAAGCTAAAAGTATTAATCGTTTTCTGTTCTGTGGAACACCGAAATCTTTGGCGTTTAATATGTCAGAGTCGAAAAAATAATTCTCATCTTTCAATATCTTTTCAAAATATTCAAAGATTATTCTTCCCTTACCTTTTTTTAGCCCGGGAACATTCTCGGAAATAATAAAGTCTGGTTTTATTTCTTTTACTATTCTCCCGAATTCCAGTAAAAGAAATTTCCTGCGATCCTCCTCACCATCATTTTTGTTTATTCTGGAGAACGGCTGGCACGGCGCGCAACCCGCCAAAAGAAGATAATTATTCTCTAAATCCAAATCTTTCAATATTTCTTCTTTTTTTAATTCCGAGACATTGACACAATAAAAATTTACACCTTCGTTATTTTTTTCGTATGTATCTTTTAGCCCGGGGTCTATGTCATATCCTTTTTTAACTTTAATTCCCGCATCCAACAGACCTCTGGTTAATCCGCCTGCCCCGCAGAATATATCAACTGCTATAATTCCCTTTTTTATTGATTTTGACGCCATTCCTATTTAATAATAAGTTTTAAAGATTATTAATAATTTTTTCTTTTTTTCTTTCTTCAACTGCTTTATCGATTTTATCAATACATTTTTCTAAATTCTTTTCAATCTCTTTACCCCAAAACCTTAAAACTTTCCACCCTTGATTTTTCAGAAGTTTATTAACTTCCCCATCTCTTTTAATGTTTCCATCAATCTTTTTATGCCAAAAACCTTTATTGGATTTTATTTCATGTTTTTTTCTTTTCCAATCTTTACCGTGCCAAAATTCACTGTCGCAAAATATGGCGATTTTTAAGGATAAAAAAACTATGTCAGGGTTTCCCGTAACCTTTGAGTAATTCCTGCGATATCTGTAACCTTTTGCCCAAAGGGCTTTTGAGAGTTTATTCTCAATTTTCGAACCCTTTGATTTAACTGCTTGCATATTTTTTCTTCGCTGCTCTTTTGTCAGTCTGTCCATTAGAATTCGTTTATTGTTAAAATTTAAAATCCAATCTAATTTATTTAAAATTTAAATTTTCCCTAAAAATTCATCGCAGTGTTGTTTTTCAATGATTAACGGCGGGATAATCCGCACCGTATTTTCCGAGTGAATCGTTAAAATTCCCTTCTCTATTAATTCCATGACCTTCTTTTTCCCGTCATCCGTATTTATCCCGATCATGAGTCCTTTCCCGCGGGCGTCAAAACCGGCATCCAGCAAATTCTCAAGAAGGTATCTGCCCTGCTTTTCGGAATTAACGATTAATTTATCTTTAATTATTGTTTCAATTACCGCTTTTGAAACGGCACATGCAAGAGGACTCCCGAT
>MCBC01000072.1 GCA_001723855.1 Candidatus Altarchaeales archaeon WOR_SM1_86-2
ATCACGGTTCCCGAAAGATGTATGGTTGGCATCACAAATCTTAGTATTACCTGTGATGGATATATACATACCTGCTTCAAAATGCCTCCCTTGGGAAATGTACGCGAAACAGATTTTGAAAATGCGTGGGATTCGGAAAATGCACGAGAGATAAGGAAAAAGATCAAAAGCTGTGATATTCACTGTAGTCAATTTGGAAATTTCGTGTATAGAAGGAGTCTCTTGTCAGAGGCGCTAAGATATTTACGATATGGATAAACTTAAATCGTTACTGTTCTGAAATCCTAAGGTGCTGTATTAAAATGAAGGTTAGCGAGGGAGTTGTACGTGATATCTTAAGATTGATCATATGGTTTCCCTTCAGGTGGCTGGTAAGGATTATTCCTATCGCCCTATCTTTTTCCCTCTTTAAGGTAATAGGTGATCTCCATTTTTATGCCGGTGGCAAAAAGCAAAGAAGGCTTCTGCGAAATATAAAGAACATTATAGATACAAAAGAAAATGCTGTAAATGCAGCAAAAAAATACTATGAAAATCACTATACAGACAGACTCCATATATTTCTATATCCGAAATTAGCTACTATTGAGAAGATTAAAAAATATGTCTATTTCGAAAACATTGAGGCACTTGAGAAGGTGTTAAAAAATGGGAAGGGTGCTCTTTTAGTACAACCCCATTTTGGCCCTGTTCAGATCACATTACTGTCACTCGCACTTCATGGCTATAATCCGATACAGATAGGGTATCCTACAGATAAAGGACTGAGCAAAATCGGCCGATACGTAGCATTCAGGACCAGGTTAAAATATGAGGCACTGCTACCTGCTCCTATTATTCCTGCAGATAAGTACCTTGGGAAAATATACAAACACCTCTTGCAAGGTGGTGTAGTGTTAACTACAGGAGATGGTGCTGGGGGAGATTTATTTCTCGGCGAACATAAGAGATTCAATATTTTTGGCGTAGACAGGCTATTTCCGCTTGGTCCAGCAATGTGGGCCATTAAGACAGGAGCGGCCTTTGTGCCTACATTTATAATAACTGAAACACCTAGGAGATTCAGGATAGTTTTCGAAAAGGATATTAGAGGGATTTTTAACAATCTTGAAAAAGATAGGGCCTATATAACAGAGAGATTTGTTGCTATTGCGGAGGAGTACATAAAGAGGTACCCCCAGTGCTGGCATTTCCTGGATGAAATATAAGATAATTAATAGAAGGAAGCTTTTTGCCGTTACTATCTCCGACATAATCGGCTATATCTTATTCTCTCCACTAAAGATTCTTCGAAAAAATCCCCTTATCGAAAAAAACATAAATGAGATTCTCATCATTAGAACTGCATATGTCGGCGATATTCTAATGACCTTACCCATGTTGCGACCCTTAAAAGAGAAATTCCCTCACGCAAGAATTACGTTTATCGCATCTAAAGATGGCGCAGGACTTTTAAGAGGGAATCCCTACATTGACACAATTCTTAACTTTAATCCTTTTTGGTTCTATAAGGCATCTCTTAGGGATTATATATCTTTTATTTCTAAGATAAGATCCGAACAATTCGACCTCGCTATAGAGGCGAGGGGGGATATCAGGGAGTTATTCTTCATCGTATTATTTTTGCGGGCAAGGTTAAAACTGAGCTATGGTTTTGGCGGAGGAGCATATTTATTGACCCATGTTGTTCCTTTTACTGGGATGAAACATAGGATAGAGTACCATCTTGACCTGATACGGTCTTTGGGGTGTACAACAGATGGTATCGATTGGGGAGTCTATTTAGAGGATAGCGAGAGAAAAAAGGTTAAAGAGATTTTGAAGGCCAAAGGAATTAAAAAGCCATTTATCTCAGTGCATCCTGGGGCACGGCTAACCCTTAAAAGATGGTCCGTTGAAGGGTATGCAGCATTGGGTGATATGATAGCAAAGGAGTTAGGAATCCCACTTGTCATGCTTGGCTCAGAACGTGAAAGAGAGCTTGTTAATAGAATTGTTAACAAAATGATGTTTAAGCCCATAGTGCTTGCGGGAAGACTTAATCTTCGAGAACTTGCAGGATTTCTTGCAGAGTCAGCTCTCCTTATCTGCAATGACAGTGCCCCGATGCATATCGCAGCAGCAATGAAAACCCCGACAATCGGCATTTTCGGTCCATCGAAATCTCTAGAAACAGCTCCCTATGGTAGTAACTGCCGAGTAGTAGAAAAGGACTTCCCATGTCGCTTTAGCTGTGATGAGACCAAATGCAGGAATAAAGATTATCATGGATGCATGAATGCTATTTCTTCTCACGACGTTTTCAATGCCATTAAAGACTTTATAGTCTGAATCTCAATGTCTTATCCACCTATTTTCATCATCCATCTTGAGGGAGGTAGCAACACATCAAGCGAGAAATCTATTTTAAAGGATATGGAGATTAAGCGAGGTAAAGGTTTGCAGGAAATGCCGAAAAAGGGATTCGTGTCACTTTTGCGAGTATCTATTATAAGACTTTTAATATTGCTATTACTTCTAATTCTTCTTTCATGCTATGGAGGTGCTGGAAACGGTGGCTCGCTGATGATTTATGATTTCACCGTGTATCATGATGAGCAAAACGCTCTTCGAATTATTGCTGAATGGAAGACACTTCAACCGGCTGACAGCAAGATTGAATACCGCGAATTCATGGATTCGGGTAACTGGATGAGCACACCAATTAATAATTTAAAGGTAACCGATCATAAGGTAATCATTGTCGGTTTGCATCCGGAAACCCACTATGTCTTTCGTCCGGTTTCAGATAATATCACAGGAGATGAAGTGACAATCTCAACAAAGGAGATGCCAGAGCTCCTTCCTCAAACCCAATTAGTTGTTAATATGTCAGGGACATCTTCAAATGACTTAACAATCGGGGGATTTCCCTCCCCCATCAGTACTATTGTTGCTGTGAATGGAGAGGGAAGAATAGTGTGGTATCATGAGGATTCAAATAATGGTGATCCAGGCGATTTCAGTGTTATCGATGAAGACGGCAGATTAATATATAACCTTTTTAAGATTATCAAGGCTGTGGATTTTATGGGAAACGAAGAGGTTTTGCTTAATGTACAATCATTTGGAGAGGTATGTCACCACGATTTCTTGATTACTCCACAGGGAAATTATATGTATTTGTCTCGTTCTATGGTTTTTGTGAATGATCGAGAATGGTGTGTTGATGAGATAGTTGAACGCGATAAAGATGGAGGTGAGGTGTGGAGATGGAGATCTCGTGAACATGCTGATAAACTTGGCGGATTCGTGGAAGGTAATGTATGGCAGGAAGAATACATAGATGGTTGTGGCTATGACTGGACACACTGTAACTCTATAGATCTAAAGAAAGATAGAGAAGGAAAACAATTTATCATCCTTTCGGTAAGAAACTTGAATCGAGTGATAAAGATTGACTACCATTCAGGAGAAATAATCTGGCAACTTGGTGATGATCTTGATTTTGAATTCATTGGTTCAGAACCAGAAGAGCTTCAATGGTTTAGGTGCCAGCATTCTGCAAGTTATCTTCCTGATGTCTCCTCAATCCTTTTATTTGATAACGGCAACGAAAGGTATGAGATTGATACGGATGATTTCAGTAGGGCTGTGATCTATAAAATAGATGAAGAGAATATGACAGCTGAAATAACATGGAAATATGATATTCAATCATTTGCAGGACACGCAGGAGCGGTACAGAGATTATCCAATGGGAATATTTTAATTACCCTTCCAACGGATCGATCGATGATGCGCTCTGCATTCATCGAAGTTGATGAATCTGAAGAAAGGCTTTGGCAGGTTGAGTTTATTTACCCCCAAGCCCTCGCATACAACTTTCTCCTTGGAAATATGAGGATCTCCTCTCTCTATGATCTCTATAAGAAATGAGTAAGTCTTGAGTAAGTCAATAGAGATACTATTTATAGATAAGCATCTTAGAGGAAGTGTTATTGAAATATAGATTAGATATTATAAGATCCCTTTCCCTCAAATATCTAAAGATTAGGCTAAATGATGCTTTAGAGAGTTACCACGATTTATTTCCTCTATCAAGAGATTCAAAAATCCTACTTAAGCCAAACCTCAACAGCAACATGAATGCCCTGACAGGCAATACAACAGATCTCAGGATATTGAGTGCACTTATTCAAATACTCAAAGAGAAGGGCTACAGAAGCATAGTTATTGGAGAGGGGACCAATAGCGGCTTTTACCGAAACAAGATAGGAGTTATTTCAAGATTAAAAGTAGATACATTGGCTAAATACTATGGAGTAAAGGTCAAAGACCTTAATTTTGCAACTCCATTTGAAATTGAATTTGACAATGGTATCAAGGCCAAGGTAGCGAGAGACTGTGTTGACGCGGATCTATTCATTAATCTGCCGAAGCTCAAGACCCATTTTGAGATAGGAATGAGCGCATGTTTGAAAAACTTGATGGGATGTCTTATAGGGCAGGAAAACAAAAAGAAAACACATTATAATCTCGCAGAGAATATTATCCGGATCAATCAGAATCTCAGACCTCACCTCCACATTGTGGATGGGCTAATAGCTATGGAAGGTCTCGGTCCAACCCGGGGAACTCCGGTTCGCCTCGACACAATAATAATGGGAACAGATCCATATTTGATTGATCTTGTGTGTGCCAAAATAGCATCTTTCGATTATAAAAAAGTGAGGACCCTTCACCTCGCGGAGCAAAAAGGTCTGTTAACCTCTGCGCATCATCGGTATGCTGAATCTTTAGAGTTAAATGGAATCCAAAGACCATTTAAGTTCCCTAAAGCCAATCCTTTTGCGGGTTTTATCCATCACCCCAAGAGACAGAAGTACTTCATAGCTATTCGAAATACTCCACTATTTTCTTATCTTTCCTCCACAGATTGGTTTGGAAAACTCTTATTCCATACTGGATTAAGGCAAGATGTCTTTTCTAAGGCGGAGATAAGCTGTGACAGTCTTTATCTAGATACTGAAATGTGCAATGAGTGCGGACTTTGTCGTGACTATTGCCCGCTCGCGCTCGATCTACCAAAGTATTTACACCATATTGATGACAAGTGTCTTAGATGTCTATATTGTTTTATGATTTGCCCTCATGGCGCTATAAGGTTCGAAGGAAATTTCGGCTTTTTTCAAGAGCAAATTAAGCAATATGAGGACTTAATAAGGCAGCTCCATAGCAAAGGGGGATAAGAAAATGAACTTTAAAGGTCCTTTGAGAATCAGCTTAGTAATGATATTTTTACTATTATTATTTGTCTGGAGAGCGGAGATTTTTGCTCAACAACCGAGGTTTGGCATGGAGAGGGGTGGTACGAGAGATGTTGGACCTAGACCAGACTCTTCAACAGCCATGGCCATTAGCCCTGATTCAAAATACCTATACCTCTTTCACGCAACCAGGATCTATCAATTTAAGCTGCCAGAATTAACTTTAGCAAAGAGCATTGAAGTTGAAGTGATGGGTATGCCTGAAATGCAAGGCAGAGGGGAAAGGGACTTTATCAAAGACTTCGATGTGGATATGGATGGACGAGTATCAAGAGAGGAGTTTACTGGTCCAAGCCAGCTGTTTGAACGATTTGATAAAAACAATGATGGTTATATTGATACGAATGAGGCCCCAAAACAACATTAGTCTCATACCCAAACAGGATGTAGTCATTAATAGATAAAAAATTTATTGATTCGAAACCGCATCAATAAATGAGAAAATTAATGTACCCAAAGAGCCCCCTCCTCCAAGAAAAAGACCGTAAATGATCATCTTATGAATATCCTAGTGCTCAATCCACCCTTTTTACAGAAGTTTTCACGTCCTCAGCGGAGTCCTGCGGTAACAAAAAGCGGGACATTGTACTTCCCACTATGGCTAGCATATTGTGTTGGGGTCTTGGAGAATGAAGGGCATGAGGTAACATTCACTGATGCGCCGGCCAGGGGAATTGGATTGAAAGAGATTATTGATCAAGCGGTGGAGTTGAAACATCGTCTTATTGTTATGGATACCAGTACCCCGAGTATTGAGAATGATATATCTGTTGGGGAAGATCTTAAAAGAGCAATACCTCATTCTTATATCGTAATGGTGGGAACCCACGTATCTGCCCTTCCAGAGGAGACCTTGTTAAAAGGCAAATCTATAGATGCAGTAGCCAGGCGTGAATACGAATATACTATTCGAGAACTTGCATCCATACTGGCGAACAATACTCTGCACAATCCTGAAGAGGACCGATTGAATAAAATAGCAGGCTTATCCTATAGATCGAATGGAAGAATAATACATAATCCTGATCGCCCATATATTGAAGACTTAGATGAGATTCCATGGGTAAGCAGGATTTATAAGAAACACCTTCAAATCGGTGACTATTTCAACCCCAATGCCCTATACCCGATGGTCACGTTGATAACAAGCAGGGGGTGCCCATTTCGATGCAGCTTCTGTGTGTATCCTCAGACTCTGACGGGGCGAAGATATCGGTTTCGAAGCATTGAAGACGTTGTTGATGAAATGAGGTTTGTCATTCAGGAGTTCCCTGAGGTAAAGTCGATTTTCTTTGAGGATGATACCCTGACAGCCAACAAAAAGAGATGCCTGGAATTTGCGAATGCAATCATTAAAAGTGGTATAAAGATCCCGTGGACGGCCAATTCGCGTATCGATTTAGATCTTGAGACCATGA
>MCBC01000073.1 GCA_001723855.1 Candidatus Altarchaeales archaeon WOR_SM1_86-2
TTTAATAAAATAAAAATAAAAGTGTTTAAAAAGATTGGTATAATCTCCCATCCGGAAATAGATAGGATTTCTTTGATAGTTAAAATAATCGAAAAACTGCAGGATAATGCAGAGATTTTCTGTGACCCCTACACTGTGAAAGAAGTTATGGCTTCTGATCTGGAAATAAAAGAATCGGAAATTACCAGTATGGATGTGGAGTTGGCGATAATCCTCGGCGGGGACGGAACGATTCTATGGAGCATAAAGGAATTGAAATGCGACCCTTTATTGCTGTGCATCAAAGCAGGGAAGGTTGGGTATCTGACGGAGCTGGATGTTTCAGATGTTGAAAATACCCTCAGGGGTATAGATTTGCTGCTTGAGGATAAGTTCATGATTGATGAAAGAAGTAAATTGAGGGTTGATGGTGACGCAGATGCTTTAAATGAAGTCAGCATTTTCCCCGTTCTTCCGGCAAGTTTGCTGGAGTTTAACGTAAACGCGAAAATTGAAGGCTTAGTTGAAGAACTCCCCAATTTCAGAGCAGACGGTGTCCTGGTTTCCACCCAGACCGGCTCCACAGCTTACTCCCTGTCCCTGGGAGGATCTATTATCCATCCAAAAACGTCCGCATTTATATTAACGCCAATAAATGCGATCGGAGGTTTGCAAAAACCATTGGTTGTTCCGGATAACGCGGAGATATCCATAAAGCTGGAGAGGAAGGACAGGGATGCCTACCTGCTCTGCGACGGGATTATAGTAAAGAAACTTCATCCCCCTGATGAAGTAACGATAAAGAAAAGCGAAGATGTCGCGAGGTTTGTCAGGATATATGCGGGGCATTAAGAAGCACAACAGAGCTTTGACCGGGTGTGTCTGACCGGATTCAAAATTCAATGTCAACCTTGAGTACTTTTTTCATCAGGGGCGCGAAACTAAAATCTTTAACATACCTCAATTTCTGTATCGGGAACAACAGAACTTTCGGCTCCCCATCTATAAGATCATTATCCCTCAGATATTCAAGTTTCCTGTCATAATAATCCTTATAAGCCGTGTAATTTTTAAATAAAGAGACAGATACCATGTCAGCTCCGCTGTCGAACCTGAGTACCTCCATTGGTTGGGATACATAATCACCTCCTCTACCGTGTTTATGTTTTACATGAGTTAAAGCAAATAGTTCGCAATTCAAAATATTAAAATTCGGGATTTTATGCGTTTCCATTATTTTTTTCTCAAGCAGCTTTTTCTTTACTCCGCTCACCGTGTGCGCCGTTATCCCGGTTATACGCGATATATCTGAAATTTTAGCCCCCGGTATATACCCTGTTATTCCGAACGGAAAGTGCACAATGGTTAGGTCATCAAGAAACTTATTCTGCGCGTAGAACCTCAAAAGTTCATCGGCTTTTTTTCTAAACTCCGTAAAATTTTTTGAAATGGCTATGATAAAGAATTCCCTGTCCGTTGAATTTGCATATACTACTTCTTCACATTTGGTGATCATTTGAGCGCCGTCTAACCGGTTCTCGAATTTAATCAGCGGATTTAAAGTGCCGTACACAACAGTTAAAATCTCACAGCCGAGCGCACTGGAGTCGGGAACTATTAAATCCGAGAACAGCCCATTATTTTTAAGTTTTGTTTTTACGGCACCGAAAGTTCTTCTTTTAATGCCCAGTTTTTTTGAAAGTTCATTGTCTTTCAAATCTGGATACTCAGCCAGCCCCCAGAGTACGAGCTTCTCTTTATCCGTGAGTCTGGATTTCATATTATTTAATATTAATTTCCAAATATAATAAAAATCATTTAAAATTCGGCATCAACCTCAAGTACTTTTTTTACAAGAGGCGCAAAACTGAAATATTTAAACGCGTTCAATTTCTCTACCGGAAATAACATAACAACAGGGTCTTCGTCTATAAGATCATTACTCCTCAGGTATTCAAGTTTTCTGTCATAATAATCTTTATAAGCCGTGTAATTTTTAAATAAAGAAAGTGATACCATCTCCGAGTCGCTGTCTATTCTGAGTATCTCCGCCGCTTGATGTTCATAACCCGTTCTTTTATCAGATTTATATTTAACATGGATACAAGCAAGAACTTCACAGTCAAGCATCTCTAAATCGGGGATTTTTCGTATCTTTATTACCCCCATCTCAAGCAAATTTTTCTTTATTTTACTTACAGTGTGCATTGCTATTCCCGTTCTATTCGCTATATCTATATTTTTAGCATCAGGCATCCTTACCAGCGAATATAACACTTTTTTCTCTTTCCTTGTTAATCTTACCCTCTTCAACACCTCCTCATCTTTCCTTTCAGATTCGGCATCAAATCCAAAAAGCATCTTTATTAATTCGGAAAACTCAAAAAACCAATATCTGCTGATTTCAAGCGGAAAGTGCACATGGGTTACATTTTCAAAAAAATTCTTCTGCTTATAGGTCCTTACAATCTCAAATGCTTTTTTTCTAAAATCCGTAAAATTTTTTGAAACACTCATAGCGAAGAATTCACGGTCTGTCGAGTATGCATGTAATATTTCTTCGCATTCAATGATATTTTGAGCATCTTTTTTCCTGTCCTCAAATGTGGTTAACGGGTTAAACGTGCCGTAGCAAACAGTTAAGATCTCACAGCCAAGTGCATTGAAATCAGGGAATATTAAAGTTGAAAATACCCCGTTATTTTTAAGTTTTGTTTTTACGGCACCGAAAGTTCTTCTTTTAATGCCCAGTTTTTTTGAAATTTTATTGTCTTTCAAATCGGGGTATTCGGTCAGCCCCCAGAGTACGAGCTTATCTTTATCCGTGAGTTTAGGTTTCATATTAACTATCATTAATTAATAAATAAAAACTTTAATATTTAAACTTAGAATAATGGCAATTATAGATTCATTTCAGGATTATTCTTTTTCCTAAAAAGTTCTATTTTACAAAATTTATGCTAAAACAGGAATATTCTTTGAAATTCAAATTTGAATTTAATTTTTTTTCTAAAAATGTTTATTAAGATAAAATAATTTACAAAAATGGAAAAATGTCTAAAAAAATGATTGGTTTTTCAGTATAACCGAAAAAGAAAAGAAAATCATTGAAGAAAGTTAAAAATGAGCGGTTTGAATGAAGGGGAATTAAGAATGAATAAGAGCATAACAATAGAAAAATTGGGCAGTATAGAAAGTTCTCAAGTAGAGTACAAACTTTGTAAATCAAAACTTTCCAAAGATGTATGGGAAACTGTATCCGCCTTTGCTAATGATGGGGGGGGACTAATCCTTCTTGGCTACAAAAAAATAGATGATGAATACATCCCTGTTGGGTTAGAAAATCCTTCACAGATACTGGATGATTTTACTTCAACGGTTGGGCAGAAGTTTAATTTTTGTCCGCTTGTCAAAGCAGATATAACAGAGGATAATGGTAAACCCGCGATACTAATTGAGATTGAAGAATCACCAAAATATCAAAAACCGATCTATATAAAAGATGCTGGTCCGATCAATGGAGGATTTCGTAGGGTGGGTGCTACAGACATAAGATTGACAGATTCCGATGTTCAAAGATACTATCCGGATCGTATGGGGTCTCCTGATGCTCAACCAGTTAATGGCACCGACTTAGATGATACTGATCCAAAAACCTTTTCTCTTTTCAGAAATCTACGCAAACTTGTAAAGCCGGATGCTCATGAATTAGCGTTAAATAATATTGATTTATTAAAGGCATATAATCTTTTATCGTCTGATGGCAAAACTCTTTCTGTTGCGGGGCTTCTTCTTTTCGGTAAAGAAGATATGGTAAAAAAGCATTTCCCTGCAATGCGGCTGGACATCATACGCATAAAAGGAAATGAATGGGGAAGGGAAAAAGATAATTTCCTATCCAAGGACATTACAGGAAATCTCTTGACCATTTGGACATCTGCAATTGATGCTCTGGATCGCTTCTTTTTCGCCCCATTCCGATTAGAGGAAGGAACAATTCGCACAGAAGAGCATGCACAAAGGGAGGCAGTAAGAGAGGCGCTTACTAACCTCCTGATGCATCAAAATTATTTCCACGCAAGTCCTGCTCAGATAAGGGTGTATAACAACAGGGTTGAATTCTATAACCCTGGTTATTCGTTAAAAGATCCTTCCCTTTTTAAATCTCCTGGATCAGAATTACGCAACCCGCTTATTGCTATTGTTTTCTATGACATCGGCTGGGCAGAAACCAAAGGGACTGGTATCAAGAGAACAATAGAACTCTTGGAGAGGGAAGGTTACCCCCTACCGGAGTGGAGTAACGATCTGAAAGCGGATGCCTTTACACTAACTCTTTCTTACTACATCGACCAAGTCACCCCACAAGTCACCCCACAAGTCACCCCACAAGTCGAAATGATGGATAGAATTGCTGCAACATTAAAATATTGTGAAGTGCCGAGGTCTCTTAAGGAAATCATGGTGTTTTTGAAACTAAGAGACAGAAAAAACTTCATGAAAAGGATCATTAATCCTCTTTTGGAAAAAAGTTATTTGGAAAGAACAATCCCGGAGAAACCAAAGAGCAGATTCCAGCAATATGTCGCGACAAAAAAAGAAATAAATAAAATGACCCGCAACTCTAAACTTTTCCAATGCGATCATGATCTTCAGCCAAAAAGAAAAGAAAATCATTGAGTATATTTTGAAATGAAAGTCCTTTCTTTTGATATAGGTGGGGCAAATACGAAATTTGCAGTGGTGAGTGGAGAAGAAGTTTTAGAGAGAAACTCGATTTACTTCCCGTTCTGGAAAAGGAAAAATAAGTTCGGGGACCTTTTGGTCGATATAATTAAAAAAATAGAGATCGACGATATCGATGCGATAGGGATAACAATGACCGCCGAACTTTCGGATGCGTTTCAAACCAAATCTGAGGGGGTCAATTTTATTTTAAAAGTTTTAAAAAACGTTTTATCGAAATATAATAAAGAAGTATATGTACTGTCAAATGATTTAAGACTATTGTCAATTGAGGAAGCAAAACAAAATCCTTATAAGGCGGCGTCTGCAAATTATCTTGCCGTTCCCTGGTATGTTTCCAGGGAAATAAAAAATGGAATTTTAATTGACGTCGGCTCCACGACAACGGATATAATCCCGATAAGGGACGGAAGAATCGCGGCAAGAGGAAAAACGGATCTGGAAAGACTGCAGACCGGGGAATTAATATACACCGGAATTTTAAGAACGAATGTTGCGGCAATCGTCAATTCGGTCCCCGTGAACGGGAAATCAACAAGGGTTTCATCCGAGTATTTTTCCACGACCGCGGATGTTTATTCCATTCTGGGGGACATAGAGAATAATGAATACCAATGCAGTACGGCAGACGGCAGGGGGAAAAGCAGAAACGAGTGCATGGCGAGGTTGGCGAGGGTTGTCTGCGCGGATACGGACATGCTTTCAGAAAAAGACATCACGGGCATAGCGAAGTATATCAAAGAAAGGCAAATCGTCCAGATTTCGGATGGTATTAAGCAGGTTATGGATGCAGCGGATTTCAGAGGGGAAGTGAAGATTTTCGTTACCGGAGCGGGAAGTTTTTTAGCAAAAACTGCCGCAGAGCAGATCGGAGCCGTGGCCGTTGGGATAGACATCAACCCATCGATTGCGTTGGGGTATTTAATTGTTTTTTATAAATAAATCAAAATAATAAATATGCCAAACGAAAGTTATGTAAAAAAAGCGTTTGTTCTGGTTGGCGGGGAGGGAACAAGACTGCGACCCCTTACCTATGAGAAGCCAAAGTCCCTTTTTCCAATCCAGGGGAAGCCCATGGCGGAGCATATTCTTGACCTGCTTAAAAAGTATGGTGTGGATGACGTGGTTCTATCTATCGGGTACCTGGGGGATATGATAAAGGATTATTTCGGGGACGGGAGTAAATTCGGCATTAAAATAACTTATGTGGATGAAGGCATGGAAAAATTAGGTACCGCGGGTCCGTTAAATCTGGCAAGGAATAATCTCCCGGAAGACCGTTTTTTGATGATGAACGGGGATGTATTGTCGGACATTGATCTGAAGGACCTTATGAGCGCCCACATAAAAAACACCGAAAACGGTGCTCTTGCAACCATCGTTCTAACCCCCGTTGAGGACCCGTCAAGATACGGGGTTGCGAAAATTAAGGGGGATAAGATAATAAAGTTCATTGAAAAACCTGATAAAGGCAAAGCCCCGTCCAATCTCATAAACGCGGGCGTGTATGTTTTTGAGAATGATGTCCTGGATTATATTCCCGACCGCAGAGAGTCGATTATGATCGAAAGGGAGGTATTTCCGAAACTGGCGGGAGAAGGAAAACTATTCGCCTATGAATTCAAAGGGCAGTGGTTTGATATTGGGACGCATGAGGCGTATGAAATGGTAAAGAAGGAGTGGAAGGGGGTTGAGTGAGCTCTTATGGGTTTATTTTTATATACAAAAGTTCTAATTAATTATAGTTATCAAAAATGATAACCTTAGTTCAACGCAAATTATGAAAAAAATAATCTTGATAAAGGAGTTGGAGAAGTATCCTGTGTTTACCCTGGGGACATTGAGAAGAATAACCAGGAAAGAAAGGAATTACGCCAAACTTATTCTTCACAGGCTGAAGGAGGAAGGACTAATTTTTAAAATAGAAAGGAATAAGTACACGGTCCATGAGGATCCGATACTCATCGCCTCTAACATTATATGGCCGTCATATATGTCATTCTGGAACGCATTGCGTTACCATAACCTGACGGAACAATTGCCCCAAAACATCTTTGTTTTAACTTCCCGGGCCAGAAAAAACAGAAAAATTGAGTTTATGGGCACAGAGATATTTTTCATAAAGGTCAAGTCAAGATACTTTTTTGGGTTCAGGAAGGAGCCATATCATAACTTCAATATTTTTGTCGCGGAGCCGGAGAAAGCACTCGTTGATTCTGCCCTCTTTAAAAGAATGTCATTTTCAGAAATATCCGAAATCATAAGAGAAAATCCGGATGTCTTAAGCCCTGAAAAGATAATTCAATACTCTTTGAAAACCGGGAATACGGCGCTAATAAAGAGATTTGGTTTTTTGCTTGAGACGCTCGGGGAGGATTTTTTTAATGACGCAGGTAATTTAACTTCAAATTATATTCCTCTGGACTATACCATGCCCGGGGAAGGCAAGAAAAACAAGAAATGGAGGATAATTGAAAATGCTGGATTATGACGAACTTACGGATATAGGAAGATTGAAAAGACTGTCATTGGCGAATGCTGAGAAAGACTATCTTCAGGATTTGATATTATTGAGTATCTACTCTCGCGTCGGGGATGAACTTGTATTCAAGGGCGGAACATGTCTCTACAAGATATACGGGTTGAATAGATTTTCCGAAGATCTGGATTTCACTCTTGTTAAAAGGGTTGATGCAGGGAAGTTGAGTGAGAATATCACACACGATCTCAATCTATTTAACATAAAAGGCAGTATAAAGGAAACAAAAAAATACGGGAATGAAATAAATGTCAGGATGCTCTTTAATGGACCCCTCTACAAAGGCGGTAAAGAAACTCAATGCTTTATTCCTCTCAATATTAGTTTGAGGGAAAAGACAATTCTTGATGCAAAAAAAGAAACTATAAAGCCGATGTATAGAGAAATCC
>MCBC01000074.1 GCA_001723855.1 Candidatus Altarchaeales archaeon WOR_SM1_86-2
CCCTGACAACCGCATCATCTACTGTTTCCCCGTACTCAACAAAGCCCCCCGGGATCGCCCAGCATCCTTTGAACGGATCATACTTTCGCTTTATCAGCACAACCCGGCCATTCCTTTTTATCACGGCATCCACCGTTAATCCAATATGCTCCATATTAATTTTATTCTTATTATTTGCTATTTCTAAAATTAAATTAGAAAAATAATCAAAAATTTTTTTTCGGTTTCGCATTTCTCACCCGAAAACCTCTTCTTTTAATTTAACCCAGTTTGTTCTTCCCGAAAGTCTTCTCTCAACAATATTGCGTTCTTCAAGCCTGCGCATCACTTTTGAAAGAGTTGCCTTTGGCATACCTGTAGTTTTGTGGATGTATGCCTGTGTGATCTCGGCATCTTTTGATTGGAGCAGTTCAACAACTTCCCTTTCATTTTCATCCAGAACCCCGAGGATTGCCGGCTTTACTGTCTTTGATTTTTTGGATTTTTTGAAATGATATACTACTGCAGCAAGAATTATAAGAGTTATAATTATGGCAAGTATTATCAACGCGTCATCATTCTTATCCTGCCCCCCGGGCATCCAGGGCTCCTGCGTGGTTTCATTTTCGGTTTCATTTATTGCCAGGTTTGGTTGCATTTCCGGGGGCTCTGTAAATTTATACTCGCATACAAAATCAACTTCGTCGCCCTCTGATTCTAACTCCAAAACCTGCCTGCCATTTTCAATATATGTTGAAGGGAGAATTTCCGAGGATGTGAATGAAATTATGACATTTTCAGGAAATATTATTTTTACCACGCTCTTGTTTGAAACTCTCAGGGAGAAGGACAATTCCCAGGTATCCCCCTGTTTATTTGTGAAAAATTCCGTGGAATATTTAATCGTGATGTTTTTGGTTTCCCCTGCATTTAATGGTTTTGAAAAATAGAAGTTTATTATTTCTTCATCGCCCGCAATTATTGAATCATATTCCAGGCTGCCATTTAAATCAGAAATTTCTACAAATTTTGCTTTTGGAACTATGATCCCGTCCTGATAAATTGCTTCATGCGCTTCTATCTCCATATCTTGTGCTACATTAACAAGCCCATTCTCATTAATCTCTATTTCAATATCTCCAACTGTTTCAGTAACTTCTATTTCCTGCGCCGATGCCGTTACAATAAGTAAAGCAATAAAAATAATAACTAATGTTTTCAACTTCTTTTCGATTGATAGGATATTATGGCAAATAAATTAAAATTAAAATTTTATTATTTCCTCCCGAATTTCCTGAAAATTATAATTAAAAATATTATTGCAGCACCGATCATGGCAAACCCTAAATACCCCGAATATGATGATTTCTCCACGGTAACCCGTATGACATCTTCACCTGTTTCAAATTTCTGGGATTTTGCTTTCACAATCACCTTATAATCGTCAATTCCCGTGTCAGCGGACGGCTCTATATTCAATGTGAACTTTTCGGTCATCTGCGGCTTTAATGAAGTAATTTTTGATGGAGCCGCAGTAATATCCCATTCATCTGGCCCCGTCACATCAATTTCAACATCCCTTAATTCACTTAAGCCTGTATTCTGGACTTTAACCGTAACCTGCTTTTTAGTTCCCGCCCCTGCCTTTATCCAGAGGGTATCAATTTCAAGTTTCATTTCATGAGAACCTTCAATTTCAAGGGTTGCGTTTAATGTGTCATTTGCATTTCCAGAAACTTTTATCTTGAAGGGATATTCACCAATTTCCACCTCTGATGCGGGAGTCACCTGAAGAACAACATTTTTTGTTTCTTCAACGTCCACTTCAACACTTGAAATCTGTGGGGCATTGCCGGATGCTTCCTTAAATTTATATTCCCATTCGGAGGGTAAATTTTCAACAATTAAGTTATAATTTTCCCCCTTCCTCCCATCATTTTGAATATTGATTGAATATTCTATTGATTCGCCTATCATTACGCTCTTCTTTGAAAAGGGAGATGAGATTTCGACATCATAAAGTTCCCTTTCCAGTCTCACTGTTGCTAAAAAGATTAATGTTTTTGTTTCTTTGCCCTTAACGCTCGTGATCATCAACCCTGGCTCATATATCCCTTCTTCTGCATCCAGAGGAGGTTCGAGCCTAAAAAATAATGTTATTGAATCATCATCTAATACCTCAACTTCCGTTATCTCATCACCCCCGTTACTTTCAATCCAATACTTCCATTCTTCCGGCACCGAAGCGTTTAATTTATAGATGTCGTCAGAATCATTGTTTACTAATGAAATTTCAAAACTTACTTCTTTTCCCGATGCTACCGCTTTCCCCCTATACCTTGAGGATGCGGAAAAACCATACTTCCCAGTGCTTTCTCCAACGTCCGCGACCAGCTCTAACTCCTCTGTATTTCCCCCGGAAATCTTTACCTTAAATTTATGTTCTCCTTTCCCTGCATCATCCGGGGATTTGACCTCAACATAAACACTCACGGTTCCACCGGATTTCACAAAAATCTTATCTATTTCATCATCTTCAGAGTTAAGCACGCGATACTTCCATCCCTCCTCCATCTCATCCAGAGAGATGTCAAAGGTGGCGTCCTTTCTGCCAACATTTTTCACTATGATCTCAAAATCTTTGGTTTCATCAGGACCGATCATCAAAGAGGGGTAATTTGTGTAAGCGCTGACAGCAAAATCCTCATTTGATAGGGACTTCATCAACTTTATTGTTCCAAGATCATTCTCATAATCTTCTTCACCTGATTTAACATCATAAACCATGGTGTGGATTTCATAATCATCGTGCTCTATCTTTATTATATGGGTTTTTGCCGAAACCCCATCTATAAGGAATCTCCCATTGCTTTCCGTCTCATAACCCATGCCACCTATAGTGACTTCAGCATCCTCTATTCCTCCTTCGTTATCAAAATCAACAACCTTTCCCTTTACAGTTCCATAACCAACCAAAACAATATCTCCAAGAGAAATATTTTCAGAAGAGTTGTCAAGGGTTATCAAAATCTTTTTACTCTCATAATAATCCTTCTCAAGGGTAATGTTGTAGGTTATGAGATAATAAGGTGGAAATATCCCCAACTCAAAATTTCCATTAACATCTGTTGTATCTGGAAAAGCATAAGAACTTGGACAAGTACCGTTGGTGCAACTGAAGGGAATGGATTCTTTCGCATCTACAACCACCTCATTAATTCCTTCACCGTAGGCATCTACAATCTTTCCATTGATGAATTCCGCACTTGCACCTGAAATTAAAATTAAGATTCCTAAAACGATTACTATTCTATTCATTATTTTTTTTCTTTTGATCTTATAACATAGCACAAATCATTCGACATCCTGCCTCAAAAACATAACATAAGATGCAATAAAAAACCCAACCAGCCCAACAAGTATCGCAACAACATTCCCCCAGACCATCCCTAAACCTTCTGAAAGCGAACGTTGTATCTGACTTCCAAATCCGAAGCTACCTTGCCCTCCTTCCATCCCCTCAAAATAAGGGTCTAAAATTACTTCATTCACCTGCCTGAAGTTTTCACTTGGAGATAAAAACATAATTTTCTGCCTTACATCCCGATTCTTTGTCATACTTTCTCTCATCTCCTCACTCATACCTCTCCACCCCCTCAAAATCAAAACACGCTCTTCTCCACCGGTCCGATTTAAAGCAGTCGTATCGCCCGTATCGCCCATGGTTTGCCCTCCTCCTCCATGCATCACAAAAACCTGTGATTGTGACGGCATGGGAGCAATAAAAGATGCAACTGCCTGGGCAACAGGGCTTATTAATAATGTAATAATTATGAATACTGCAATCGCGGCAAGCAATGCATCAAAGCTCTGTTTAAGAAAAACAGAGAAAAACAACCCGATAACTGCAAATGTCATTATGTAAATGAACATCATAAAATTGAAAAATAGGATTCTTACAGCATCATCCCCGCCGGGGAATACCCCTGCTATTCCACCCACTACTGCGATAGTCATAATTGAACTTATCGCCACCACAGTAAAGATAAGGATTGTGAACCCGAGTAATTTACCATTTATTAAGGTGTCCCTGTAGAGGGGCTGCGTCAATAAAAATTTTAATGTCCCTCTTTCCCTTTCCCCTGAAATAGCATCAACCCCGATAATTATCCCAATGATTGCACCAATTATCGTAATACCTGATGACTCCCTCATTGTTCCGAGCAATTGTTGAAAGGCGGTAAGTATTGAGGGTTTTGGCATATCAGCATTGCCCGCTCCCATTTGTTCATTATAGTTCTCCAATTCGTCCTTATAGTTCTGAGTGCCCTGGTATGCCGATAAAAGAAGCATAAATAAAAACAATCCAAATAGTATTATAAATCTCGTGCTTCTTAAACTTTCTGAAAATTCCTTTTTTGCTATAACAATTGTGGTGTTCATTTTGTTTTATTTTTTATTGTAATCTTAAAGTTTCTTAATTTTATCCATGCGAATCTTTTTAACATTTGATTTATTTATCCTGCCAGCCATCCAATCGGGCGCATTTGGTGGTTTTGGTACTTTTTTAACTGAACCCTCAAAGACATGAACCCTCCACATCCCATCATCATTTTTTCTACGCTCCATCAATTGTATCTCCCTAAATCCTCTCGTTGCTGCTTTTAAAGCCGCCTGTCTCGGGGTCATGCCCCCGAATGCATGGTATGCGTCCTTATTCCAATCCCTTGGGGTATAATATTTTATGTCTGCCATTTTTGATGTATCTTATTTCACTATTTTCAATATTTCCTTATTGTTCTATCGTCAAAATACCCCGGTAATCTCTCTATAAATCTCCTCTACCTTTCCTATTTCATCTTTTTCGATGATCTTTTGTAATCTGCCTTGATGTAATATTCCAACGCGTTCTGAAATATCCTTAACCTCGCCAAGAATATGTGATGAATAAAATATTGTCATTCCTTCATCGCCCAGTTTTTTCAATAAATTCTGGAACTCCATTTTCCCCGTAGGATCCAATCCGGAGGTCGGCTCGTCAAGAAACAAAACTTTCGGGTCTTTTACAAGAACACATGCAACCCCGAGTCTTTGCTTCATTCCTTTTGAAAATTCCCCTGCTTTTTTATCTTTAACCTTTCCAAGCCCTACAAGTTCAAGCACCCCATCCATCGTGTTTTCGGTAACCCCCCCATTTAAATCTGCAATGTATTTAACATTCTGTTTTGCTGTAAGTCCGCCGTAAAGATTCACGTTCTCAGGCAAGAACCCGATAATCTTTTTAACTTCAATCGGATCCTTTACTATATCATGACCGTCTATAATCGCATCTCCTGATGTTGGTTCAATTAATCCAACGAGCAGATTCATCGTCGTTGTTTTTCCCGCCCCGTTGGGACCAACAAAAGCAAAAATCTCACCCTTGATTATATCTAAATTTAGATTATCAAGTGCTCTTAACCCGTCATAATCTTTTGTTAAATCCCTGCATTCTATCATTACTTCGTTATTGGTTTTGTTGTTTTCCATTTTCATTAATCTTCATTAATTTTGATTTGAGGGGGTATACCCCATGTATTCTAATGGGTCTTTAAAACCACGTTTTTCCTGTTTCCATGCAAATGTACAGTTCTCATCGTCGCAGTATTCGGGCCTCCCTGCAAACCCCGGAAATGTACAATTCTCATTATCGCATCCCCTATATTGCCGGGGAAACAACATTCTAATCTCAAACCCATGAACCTTTCTATCTTCAAGACTTATGTTCGCATCTATTACACTTACATTGTGTCTTCTCTCAAGTTCATTTATCGGTATCATTGGCATGAAAGTTACATGAAATCTATTATGGTTATGTGGTTGCATGTGTGGCATATGCGGAATTTTTGCAAAATTTAACATTGCAAACTGTCTTTTAATTTCAGAATCGTTATTTGCTATTCCTAATGCTTCTCTAATTCTGAACATATCCTGTTTTGATTTTCTAAATAATTTTGGAACTGGCTTTATGGACTTTTTAATCACTTCACCTGAATTTAAATTCACTATGAGTCTAACTAAACTTTTAGTTGAATCTTCAGGTATTAAAAAAACACTAACTACCTTTGTTTCATTTATATAACATGCTCTTGGAGCAACTCTTAATGTATAATCTGTTAAATTAATGTCTGAAGAATTTATATAATCATTTACAATCTCTTCAGCATAAGTGGTTTCGTTGTCACCCAGTTTTACAGGCTGTGCACCGGTATTTACAATAAAACCGATTAATACAATACACGCCACTATTCCAAAAAGTTTATTTACATCTTTCATCTTTAATTTTTTTTGTTGAATTTTCAAATTTTGTTTTTATAGATATACGGGAATACGTCTATTTATAGTGTTGGGTGAACAAGAAGTGAACACTTGGGAACATTCAGGAACATTCAGTGAAATATCGTCTTAATCGTTTCTTTCATTGAACCTGGATTTCGGTACATTTAGTAACTATGACCCGAAATTGACCCCTTAAAACCGCATTCTATCAGACAACTAATATTGTTTTTGCAGACCGAAGTATTTAT
>MCBC01000075.1 GCA_001723855.1 Candidatus Altarchaeales archaeon WOR_SM1_86-2
TTCAACGAATTTTTTATGAGAAATCGGCATCCTGTGGAATTATATAAAAAATTAGCAAATCAATTTAGCTCAATTTAAGCCCATTCTCTCGTGCTAATGGGTTACAATTTTCCTTTATCTTTTCTTTAGCAAGTTTGCCTTCCTCTTCTATCGCATTTTGTATTGTGCCTATTGACACCTTAACACTCAGGAGATCCAGCAGATGCTCTTGCTCTTCCCTACGACTTAAAGAAGTCGCAAGATTGGCAATTTTCATTTTGAGAGAAGTTGCAACTCTTTGCTTATCTTTTAGACCCAAATATTCGATGATCGGTGTCGATATGTCGCCTGATTGTTTATCTCTTACTTGAATCGCTTTAAACCAAATAGTGCCCAATTCTGTTTTGAGCATTCTATTTTCTCTTGTCGCATGTCGTTTAAAGTTGAAGCCCTGGTTATTTCGAGAGTACTTCTCACCACACATAGTGTTTGAGGCGATCCTGGAGGGCAACAACAATTGCTTGTAGCACTTCCCGTGGAATTTCTATCTTTCGTATTTCATTTACTATCGCATCCAATGGAACCATGTCGGGTTCCCCCTTGCTTGTATCAATAATTACTCTTATGTCCATTTATGTCCCATTACAAATGAGACTGCATAATGGACAATATCAAATTCAAATCAGTTTCCGATTGAATACCAACATAGTTTAGTCCGCTCCCGATAACGATTTTAACATAATCTTATCTATGGTGTCCGATTTAGAATGTTACGCCATTTTTGAACACGACCAAAATTTTTGCGGCGCAAAAATTTTTATGCCGTTACAACCATATGGTTCGTAATTACGGAAATTAAATAGCTATGATTAATGTGTTGGTATATATTACACCATCAAGGACCCTTATTTTATCAACAACCAGATCTGCAATGTTCTCGCCTTCAACCTTTGCGATTATGTCATATGAGCCATAAACGCCGTAAGCTTCACTGACCTCTTCCATCCCTCTGATAGATTCCAAAACATCCTTTGCTTTTCCTCCCCACGTCCGTATCAATACGTATGCTTTCATTTTTTGTATTTTTTATTGTATTTAGAAACCCTGTGTTTCTAAATGCTAAAAAATTTGCAATGCAAATTTTTTATTTAATCCCGACTCCCGGATTTGAACCGGGGATCTTCCGGTCGCTGCTGCGCCTGTAAGGGCATTCACCCTTCAACTAACTACAGCCAGACGCGTTAAACCAGGCTACGCTAAGTCGGGATTACATTATAATTTAGAATATGAAAATAAAAATCATTTAGCAATCACGGTCATCAACTGATCCACGGAATCTTCAGCATAATCCGCCACAGCATCAATTTCATTAATGATGCGAATCAAAAACCACACGCTTAGCGGATCCATCTTTTCTTCAATCTCAAACAACTTCTTTGACAACCTTAATTGTAATTCGTCCGCTTTCCATTCATTATGATAAACCTCTTTTATCGAATCCTGCATTATCCCTCTTTCCTTATCGCCAAAACCAGTTTCCATTAATTCATCGATTTCAGAGTATGCTTTTTCAAGTGCATCAACCGACTTAACCACATAATCAGTAAACTCCCTCAGGTCATCAATTATTTCTTCCGGAACTTTTGTTTTTCTTATCTGGACTAATCGTGCTGCATCTTTAGATTTATCCGCTAAGTATCCTGGTTTTTCAAAAAACTCAAAATATCTTCCCCGTCAACGTGCATAAACCATCCCCTTGGAAAACGAAGTCATATATCTGTTTTTGTTTTATCTGCCGGACGCTCCAGACGGGATATGTTATTTGCAATCTCTTCAACCTTTTCATAATCCCCTGGTATAAATGCTTCTATCAGCGTTTTCAATTGATCTGCACATTCCTTAACTTCCAGTATATATTTATGGAGCGGTTTGAATTGCGTCTTTCCAAACAGGTCTCCGATTGGCGCTCTTTCAAATATTGGCATTTTGCGGTTTTTATTAAATATATATTTTTTATTTTAAATATATAAATATAAATATAAGTATATAAATAAAGGGTTTAAGTATATAAATAAAAACGAATTAAAAGGGATTTGATACATAATCTGATATACACTGTGGAGTGAGATTTGATGATTTTGTATTTTCATTGAAATTAGTCCAAGGGGTGAACTATCTGTAAATATTCGTAAGATAACACAGTTAAAAGTCCAAGAGTTCCTAAAAGTAAAATGTAAACCCCGCCAATAATCAGTCTTTCGTTGAATTCAATCTCATGATAATCTTTTGAAATCTGCTGGTCCTTTTCTGCAAAATATCCCAGGCCAAGTAATATTAAAATCACTAAAAAGAATGGATTGGGCATAGCAACAAATAGTGCGATAAGCATAACCGCACCTATTATCCACATTTTCTTTGATAATGCTTTTGCAATTCTCCCGCCGTCAAGGAACCCGAAGGGTTTATAAATCCCGAAAGATATGCGATCGCTAAAAATAATCCTGAATTATATGCAATTCCTATGACAAAAAATAAAGCAGTTATGAGAAATCCAAAAGCAGGACCTGCAGCAGCAGTTATCGCTTCATGATAAACTCTTTTTGGCATCTCTTTTGCAAATACGGCGGCTCCGAGGAAAGGAACAAATATCGGGCTTGAAACATTTACCCCATAATGCCTGAGTGCGACCCAGTGTCCTGTTTCATGCACAAGGATTGCGAAAACGAATCCAACGGCAAACGGCAGACCAAAGATCAACGCGTACGCTCCTATGGCAATGAACATTGTAAATAATGTTTTGAGTTTAAACAACTGAAGCAAGAACCCGAGTTTCCCGATTTTTGTGAGGACAAATATAAGTAATGCTATTATTCCTCCCCCCTCCGCCATCTTTTTTATTTTATCTGCAGATGATTCCTTCTTTTTAAAACCTTCGTACTCAAATTGCTGAGGGTCTTTATAATCCCGTCCCTGCTCTTCAGATTCCAATTCCCTCTTGATTTCCATTAAATCATTCTCGATCGCAATATCGGGCTCTGATTTTTCCTGCTCTGAAACATCCAGGATCAGGGAACCTGTGTAACCGCAGTCCTCGCAAAAATATCTCTGGTCAGGGGAACCGTAACCTGCAATCCCTGTCATAGTTGCCGGTTTGATCCTGTTTCCCTTACATTTCGGACATATAATCTTCGTTTTTGGATGCCATGGGTAGGTATTATTTCCCGTTCCAGTATCGGAAGTTTCTTGAGTTTCCTCTCCCGTTTCTTTCACTTCTCTGTTTTCTTCTTCTCTTTTTCTTGCTTCGTGCCCGTAAAGTTTATACATTATATTGTTTTCTGTTTCCACTTTTTTCTTTTTGATTTAGATGGATTTATCCGGATATTCATAAAAAAATGAAGATATTTTTGAAAATATGTATGCATGGGAACATTTTACCGAGGTGCCCACTCCCTGGGGTACCATACTGGGTCAAAATATCCTTCAAATAAACAATTAATATCCCCTCTCTTGACTTTTTCGATTTTATGCCGTTGATATATTCCTAAAATTATTAGAAGCCAGAATATCACCGCTATGATACCCGCCCCTGAATCAGTATTATAATATACATACACTGTAACAATAACCGCACCAATAACCAAGATAAAGAGACCGATGTAATACCCGACTATACCAAATAGCAATCTTTCGCCATCCCATTTTAATATAAGATCTATAAAATTACTCCTGTTAATTTCATTTAATCGGGATTTTGTAGCCCCTGTGATTTTTTTAAATACTTCAAAATTTTCATCAATTTCAAACCACAGTGCCCTGCATTCCATTCCTTCTATTCCTATGAATGCGATTTCCAGATTATCTCCATTAATGTGTACTGCTTTTGGCCTAAATGAAAATGAAATTTTTTGAGTGCTTGGAAATAGAATGCCCTCTTTCTTTGTATAACCTACAAATCTATACAACCCGGAATCCATACTTGTTAAAGTTCCCCTTGTGTTACGGAATCTGGCAAAACATAAACCTTCAGGATCCTCAGGATCATAACCGGGCTCAGACATCCCTGCATAACACACACCCTTGGTTAGTATCGCATTAAATCCATCATCTAAATTTCTCTGATATGCATTTTTATTTTCATAAAGACACATTAGTTTTAATCTTCTTGCTTCTTCTCCTGTGAGTCTCAGCGTGTAGTAGCCTTCTACTCCAACACCTTCTTCCAACCGCTCAATTTTCTTTTCAATTTCAACACGATCATGTTCCGATAAGCTGTTTCTGAATTTCAATCTCTGGAAAAAATTAACTAATTCCTGTCGATTGGATTCGAATAGTTTCTCTTTCCACCTGTTATCCAGCACGCGGAATATGGATATAAGGACAGCAATGCTGAATAATGCAATAAGCAAAATAATTAATAATATGTGTCCATGGCCGATTATATCGCCCTCTTCTATCAAATGCTGCACAGCTATAACTCCCAGATATATCACAAAACAAAGCATAATCAGGCATGCTGGGATACCTATAACTACAGGTGCTGTATATACAAGGGATACTTTTTTGGGTCTCTTGGATTCAAATATCTCATTTACAACACTAGCCGGGTCTTCTTTTATCATCTTGATTTTTTTGATTACACTCATAAATTTTATTTAAACGATTTAAACAAAGACGGCACACGGCTGCCGATAAATCCGCAAATTGCACATAAAGCAACAAGCAACAAGATATAAGTAACTTAAACTATATATTATGTGCTTCATTATATGTGTCAATACAACTCCCGTCATAAAACCTATACGGCCATGTTCCGAGTTCTTATTGCCCTCTTTTTTATGTGCCCCGTTCTTCATTTTCTTATTTTTTTGAATTTTAATTTTCTGATTTTTATGCATTATTCTTCTTATCACTCACATCCACATCCTCCACCATCAACATCGTCATACTCATCATGGTATCTGAATAATCTATCCTCCCACTCATCATCTCCTTCTTTGATTTTTTTATTTTCATGTAACATCTTCATATAATCAAACAATCCTATAATTAGGATCAGTATGGAAAACACTGTTGACATATTCAAAATAAAGGGAATAACCTCTTTATACGGCACCCTGCTAAGACCAGTGAGAGAAAAATACAAATGGATTATATGGAAAGCGCACAGGACTGCAATAAAACATCCAACCGACCAGTACAATACAGATAACAACCCCCTTTTTTTTATGTTGTATTCTATTATCTGCTTTTTAAATTCCTCTTCATCAATTTCAATCAAGCCCGATTTTATGGTTTCGTTAACCGATTCAAAATTTTCACCGATTTCAAACCACAGCACTCTGTACGCATCGCCATGTATTGTAAATGCGATTTCTTTATTCTCTTCGTCAATATAAATCGCCTCCGGTTCAAATGAAATTTCTTGAGGAAATTCTTCAAAATCATAACCTGCAAACTTATATAAGCCAGAGCCGAGAATTGTTAAAGTTCCGCACATTTTGTGCCATTTTGTGAATCGCAAAGGAGGCACTTCGCTCTCTGTATAGCATATTCCTTTTTTTAAGATTGATTTAATTTGGATTGGGACTTTATTATCCGTTCTTTCTCCATCCAACCCCAATTCTTTCTTAAAATCATTCTCAACTTCAATATCAGATTCTGATTTTTCCTGCTCTGAAACATCTAGGATCAGCGAGCCAATGTAACCGCAGTCCTCACAGATATATCTCTGATCAGGTGAACCGTAACTTGCGATTCCTGTCATAGTTGCCGGTTTGATTCCTTTTCCTTTACATTTCGTACAAAGTATTTGCTTTGTTGGCTGACCCGTACAAAAAACATTTTCTGTTTTTTGATTATTTGGACTTTCTAATCTATCTTCCATCGCCCCCTCTTTTTTTCTCGCCTCAGGCCCATAGAGCATATACATTATATTCTTTTTCATCCTTTTCAAATCATATATTATTAAATATCATTCGCATCCGCATCCTCCCTCATCATCCCCTGATCTGAATTCGCGGTGGTAAAGACATTCAAGATAATCTTCCCCGGATTCAAAATCAGATTCCGAAAGGGGAAAACGCTCGTCAAAATAAACAAGAATACCAAACGGCAGATAAAAAGTTAATATGGTAGAGATATGAACAAGAAAACCCACATCTCCCCATACGAACTTCCAAAATTCAGTTGATATTGACATTATCCAAAGACCAATTAAACATAAAAATATGCCTAACAATGCAGTTCTATTTCTATTTATTGATCTAAATATTACTGTTTTATCCTCTTTATTTTTTCTCTCCTCCCCTCTTTCTCTCCTACCATGTCCGTAAAGTTCATACATTATGTTTTTCATTCCTTATTGAAATTTTATTTCAACCAGATACGACAGTTCGTATGTAAATGGGCAAACAATTACCATAGCAATCTTGTTTTTTAACACAATCAATATCTTCGTCAATATAGAGCTCTATGTCCCCTCTAAAGTCTCCGGTTTTAACAGCAGCTGCAGTAAGTACAATATCTAGTTCACCATTAGCAGGAATATCAGTGTGATAATCATAAGTAAATGAATCATAAACGGGTAAATGGAAGGAATCTTTATAAGGTGGGTCTGAAGATTTAATAGAAATTCCTTTCAAATAACTGTCTCTGACATCTATACTTACTAATTTTTGAGGGTTATTCGCGGTATTTTTTATTGTAACATTAATATTAAATTCTTGGTTTTGTTTTACCTGGACGGGCGAATCCACATTTACTATAATGTTCTCAGGCAATTCCATGAAAACACTTAAAAATACTATGCCTGCAATTAAAAGTAATATGACTATGCCTGCAATTAAAAGTAATATGTGTCCCTTTTTCATCTTTTCATATTTTGATAATTTTAAGCATCATTATATTAATCGGATACAACAGTTCGCAGGGGATGCATTTCACCACCTTTCCAGTCGTCAATGACAACATCTAATGCCCCCTTAAAATCGCCCTTTTTAACGGCCACCGCAGTAAATGTAACTTTTACCTCACCACCGGCAGGGATATCAATATAATAATCATAAGTCACTGCGTTAAGAACTGCCTGAGGATAAGATTTTTTATAATGCGGATTTGAAGATTCAATGATAATTCCTTCCGAGTAACTATCGTAAATATCTATACTTAATAATTTATGTGCTTTATCTGCGGTATTTTTTATTATAACCGTAATATTAAACCCCTGGTTTTGTTCCACCCGCGAGGGCAACTCCACGTCTATGCTCATACCCTCTGGCAGGTTACCTACAGGTTTCTCGGGTTGCGGATTACCAATGCATCCGCTTATAATTACCATCCCTACAAGTAATCCTATAAGAGCTAACGGCACTAAATTATTATTCAATGGCACAAAAACCCTAATCGCTCTTTCATGGATCCCGGCGGCACATTTAGTTTTGTTTTCCATTTTTAGTTTTGTTTATATTTTTTAAAGTTTAATTTTTTTGAATTTAGTATGTTATTATCACTCGCATCCGCATCCGCCGTCATCACTGCATCCACCGCCGCATCCGCATCCGCATCCTCCAATGTGGCTGTTTGAGTGAAATGCCTGGGTGAACAGATCGTAGAAGTATGTTCCCGATAGGATTCCAACACCAAAAACTGCAACGACTAAAGCAGGGTCCATTCCTTCAGGAAACCTCTCATCTTTAATGGAATCCTTAACCAAATTAAAATTTTCTTCAATCTCTTTAAGGTATCTGCGACCGAGTCGTGTTGGAATCGCGTTTGGGCTTATGATGGTATAAAGTATGAATAATGAAACGATGAGGAGAATAACAAGGAAAAGCACAGGATGGTTGTGTGTGATCCCAAGGTATATCTTGATTCCTCCTAAACCGACAAGGACAAGAGCCATCAATATGGTAGCTGTCCACGCACGAGTATGATCTGCCGCAGTTCTGGCTAAGTGCAGATGTTCCAATTTCTGGTAAATTGGTTCAAGATACGCCTCTATTAGCGAACTAAGACCTTCATCTTGGAACATATCGCGAGGTTTTCTTGGTGTTTGCAGAAATTGATAAATTTCTTTCTCGATGGTTCCTTGGGATTTTTGGCTTGCTCCCATACATTTAATCTCCATATCCTCTCCCTCTCCTTTTATATCAACTAAATTTTGGACCCAGAAACTGAAAACTACTGTCTTTATCACTGATGCTCCACCACCACGCAGCGCCGCGATAGTTATAGGATCTAAATAGTTGATATCGGGAAGTGAATATTGGGCAGATCCATCTAAATTCGCCAATAACCAACCTGCACCGATGCATACAACTGCGGTACATATGAAGTACAATAGAAATACCTGTCCGGGAATTTGTAAGAGTGTTTCAATCATTTTTTGTTTTTATTTTACATTTATTTATATCTTATATTAAATATATAGATTTTTATATTAATAAATACTTTATATTCAATTTATATAGTCATATATAAATAAAAAACAAACAAAAATGAATTTGATACATATATCTGATCTGCACTGCGGAGCGAGGTTTGACGAAAAAGTTTTTAATACTGCAGCGGAAGAAATAAATGCATTGGACCCGGATGTAATTGTTGTTACATGCGATCTAACAGAGGAAGGTTACTTGAGCGAGTATCGTTTATTGATGGAACAGATAGCAAAACTTGATTGTGAAAAAGTAGTTATTGGGAACGGTAACCACGATATAAGCATATTGGCTACTTGCTTTTCAACAAATTTTTTCCAATGAAAGGTCCGCACAGGGGAATCTTTGAGTTTGACGACTGTGTGATTATTATGCTCGGTACTGCTCGTCCTGATAGGGGAAGTGGTGAAGTAGGTTACCGTCAGATTCTCCGGATGGAGAAAAAATTAAAGGAATATGAAGATTAAATTTAAAGTTGTTGGGATGCATCACCACCTCATTCCCGTGCCGGATACCGGGATTGAAAGAAATACTGTGTTTGATGCAGGTAATGTTCTCATGTCATTGACCCAGAATAATGTTGATTTGGTGCTGTGCGGGCACAAACACCACCCATGGAAGTGAGATATAGACAAGATACCGGTTATACACGCCGGAACTCTGTCGTGTGATAAATTCAGGGGGTTCTTTGCCAACTCGTACAATATAATTAGAATAAAGCAGAGCAGGATCAATGCAAAAGTTAAGATCGTGGGCTGTGAAACATTGGAATTTGATGAGATACTTGAGGGATATAAAAAGCTGGATTGGTGATTATTAAATAAGATCTACATATACATGAATAAAGATGAATGTAAAACTAAGATTATGGATTGAAAAGGACAATAAACCGGTCTTTGGAGATGGAAGATACGAATTACTTCGCTTGATTGGCAAGAATGGCTCCATAAACAAAGCCGCAAAGGAATTGAAAATGTCCTACCGGAAAGCATGGGGCGATGTGAAATTAATGGAGCAACGACTTGGAGTTAAACTTGTTGAAACAAAGACCGGGGGAAAATCAGGAGGTGGAGCGAAACTTACTCCCGAGGCGCATGAATTTCTTGAAAAATATGATGAGTTCAGAAGAGATGTTGATGGGATGATTAATGATAAATTCAGGGGTGTTTTTGATTAAAATCAGTTATTCCTTTTTATATGCAAATGTAATTTTTAATCGTTATGTTTTTAAAGATATAATGTAACTGATTTAAAAAAATAAAAATGACTAAAAAAAATTTTAAAAATTTAGGGATTTTAGCCATTATAGGAGCGCTCCTGATCGGAGTTGTAGCATTGAGTGGCTGCATCAATGAAGAAAGTTCAAGCAAATGCCCGCAGTGCCCGCAGTGCAAGGAATGCACCCCCTGCCCAACCACAACCGGGGAAACAAAATACATAACGCTTTCAACAACCACTTCAACCGAAAACTCAGGTCTTTTGAAGGTTCTTAACGCGCCATTCGAAAAGAAACACAACATAA
This sequence comes from Candidatus Altarchaeales archaeon WOR_SM1_86-2, assembly GCA_001723855.1. The sequence continues at coordinate 9,937 of MCBC01000075.1, forward strand.
AAATTAAAGTAATACCCGAAGGAACGGGTAAAGCATTAAAGACCGCGGAATTAGGGGGGTCGGACGTTGTTATGGTGCATGCAAGAAGCAGTGAGGATGATTTTATTGCAGCAGGTCATGGAGTAAACCGCAGGGATTTGATGCACAACGACTTTGTGATACTGGGACCCGCAGATGATCCTGCAGGCATCAAGGGGATGACCAACGCAAGCGAGGCATTCAAAAAGATTTCGGAAAGTAAATCAAATTTCTTTTCGAGAGGCGATGAATCGGGAACCCATACAAAGGAAAAGATAATCTGGGCAGCATCCGGGGTGGAACCCGCAGGCACCGGGTATAAGTCGGTGGGCAAGGGAATGGGCGACACAATAGTTATGGCAAACCAGCAAACCGGTTACACACTTTCCGACAGGGGGACTTACCTTTCAATGAAGGATGAAATCAGTCTCGTGGTGCTTGCCGAAGGAGACCTGATACTCTACAACCCTTACGGGGTGATTGCCGTGAATCCGGCGAAATTCCCGGATAAAGGGGGCGAATACGAACTTGTTATGCTTTACATCGGCTATCTTACATCGCCTGAGGGGCAGAAGATAATAAGGGACTACGGGAAGGAGGAATTTGGGGAGCCGTTGTTTTTCCCTGATGCAGTCCCTGAAGAAGTGCTTGCGGATATGTAATTTTTAAAAAATTAAAGATAATTATTAGATCATGGGAAGCGCGGATTTCCTGGTTGAAGGAGCAGTAAAAGCACTGGAACTTATATTTTCAGGGGACACGTATGTCTGGAGCATTGTTGCAGTATCCCTTGAGGTTTCAGGAAGTGCGGTGCTTCTTGCAGCAATAACCGGAATCCTGCTTGCGCTCTTACTTTCATTTACCGCTTTTAAAGGAAAAAGCATAATTATTGCATTTATAAACGCAGGCATGGGAACTCCTCCTGTTGTTGCGGGTCTTTTTGTTTTCCTGATGCTTGTTTCAGCAGGTCCCTTTGGTTTCCTTAAATGGATATTCACGCCGCAGGCAATGATAATCGCGCAATTCTTTCTTGTAACGCCAATTATCACAGGAATAAGCATTGCTGCAATAGAAGCAGTTGACTCCCGTATAAAGGATACGGCATACACACTCGGGGCTAAAACACTTGATTTAGCGGTTGTCGTTGTCAGGGAAGCCAGGTTCGGGATAATAACTGCCGTTCTTGCCGGCTTTGGGAGAGCAATAGCGGAAGTCGGTGCGATATACATCGCAGGAGGAAATATCGCGTTCTGGGATGCTGAACTGGATACCTACACTTCATATACAAGAACTCTCACGACAGCAATCGTTCTTGAAACAAGCAAGGGGGAGGTATCAACATCCATTGCACTTGGAATAATAATTCTCGGAATCGCGCTTATTGTTAATTTAATGACTAATTTTTTCCAGGGTAAATCAAAATACAGGTAAATCAAAATGAAAAAGAATATAATTGAAATTTCAAATTTAAACAAAAATTACGACGGCAAGCAGGTGCTTAAAAACATAAACCTGAATGTGACGGAGGGTGAAATCTTTGCCGTGATCGGACCCAGCGGCGCAGGGAAAACCACCATCCTGAGGATCATAAACATGCTTGACAAACCAACATCAGGAAAGATTTTCTTTAACAACCGGGACTACAATAACCGCAACCGCTTGAAAACTCGCAGGAAGATGGTTCTGCTTTTCCAGGATACTGGAGTTATGAGCGGGAGTGTCTATGACAATGTTTCTTATGGTCTTAAAATCAGGGGTGTGGATAAGACGGAAATTAAGGAAAAAGTGGCGAATGCTCTTAGAGAGATGGGTATTGAAAGTTACGGAAAAAGGGATGTTAAAACCCTGTCGGGTGGTGAAAAACAGAGGATGGCATTTGCCCGCGCAACCGTATTTAACCCGGAACTGATTCTGTTGGATGAGCCGACAGCAAATCTTGATCCAAAAAATGTTGGTGTTGTGGAAAAAATAATAAAGAAAATCAACAAAAGTAATACAACAATTATCATGTCAACTCACCGATTTGAAGAAGCAATATCCCTTGCAGACAGGATCGCGGTCATCTGCAGGGGGGAAATCCTCCAGGTTGGAGCCCCTGAGGAGATATTCAGGAAACCGACGTCAAAACAGGTTGCGGAGTTCATTGGACTGGAGAATTTATTTGAAGGAGTGAGCACAATAAAAGAGGGAATTTCAGAAATTTATATTAATAAAATTAAAGTTTATGCAACATCCGGAAAAGAAGGAAAAGTAAAAGTAGTAATACACCCCGAGGACGTAATTGTTTCGAGGGAAAAGATTGTCTCGTCTGCAAGAAACACTTTCAAGGGCAAAATTGTTGAAATTTCAGATAAAGGAGTGTTGGTTAAAGTCGTGGTGGATGTAGGGATTCCAATAATAACTTTAGTCATGCGCAGATCTTTTGAAGAATTGAATTTAAATATTAATTCAAAGGTTTATGTTTCGTTTAAGATGTCTTGCGTGCATGTATTTTAACCAACCGGAAATAAACCATATCATGCGATAAATACAGGGTCTTCCCTGCCAATTCATACGCTATAATTAAAATAAAGCAGAGCAGGATCGATGCAAAGGCTAAGATCGTGAGTGGAGAAACAGCGGGGTTTGATAAAGTACTTGAGGGGTATAAAAATCTGGATTGGCGGGCGTAGTTATTTCTTTTTATTTACACTGTTTACTATATATTACCATATATTTATAAAAAGAATATATTCAAAAATAAGAAAACATGGAAATAAGAAAAGTTCAACTTACGGGAAGTTCATCCTATGTTATTACGCTTCCGAAGGAATGGATAACATCGCATGGTATAAAGAAAAATGATCCCCTGGGGATAATCGTTCAACCAGACGGAACGCTTTTGATTACCTGGAAAACAAAGGGCAAGCAAATTCATAGGACAAAAGAATTTTATGTGGATGACATAGATGATGCAACTTATTTATTTCGCCTTCTGGTTAGTGCATACATAAACGGATATTCAACCGTTATAATAAAATCAAAAGAAAGAATTAAATCGTTTGTAAGGGAATGTGCCATAAATTTTACACAAACAGCCATAGGTCCCGAAATAATAGAGGAAACCATTAAGTCAATTACAATTAAGGATTTACTTAATCCCGCGGAAATGCCTTTTGATAAAACAATCAAACGAATGTATATCCTTGCGAGAACGATGCATGAGGATGCGATAACCGCATTAAAGAAGAAAAACAAATCCCTGGCGGGGGATATTGAGCCAAGGGACCGTGATGTTGACCGGCTGCACTGGCTAATCTCCCGGCAATTCAATATTTTATTAAAAGACATGACCTTATCTGAAAGGATGAACATTACACAGGACGAAGCCACCTACCTTTTTCTAATGAGCAGATTAATTGAAAGGATTGGAGATCACGGAGTTAAAATAGCAAAGAATGTACCTGTCCTTATTGATAAAAAAGTGAATGCGGAAATGATTGAAATGATTGCTTCCGCAAGTAACAATTCATTAAAAATTTTCACATCTGCGATAGATGCATGGGGTAATAAAGATATAAAAGGAGCCAATGAAAATATCGAATCAATAAAGAATCTCGTTTCATCATGCGAGGAAATCAACAATAATGCATTAAATGTAAAGGGCATGTCCTCTATATCTACAGGTTACATAGCCGAGAGTATAAGAAGAACCGGAGAGTACTCAGCAGATATATCTGAACTTTTACTTAATCATCTCGTCAAGGAATAATTCTTTTTCATTTAGCAATCATCGTCCTCAACTGATCTCCCGAGTCCTCGGCATAATCCGCCACCGCATCGATTTCATTGATAATGCGGATTAAAAACCAGATACTCAATGGATCCAACTTTTCTTCAATCTCAAACAACTTCTTTGACATCTTTAACTGCAGTTCATCCGCTTTCCATTCATGATGGTCAACCTTATTTATCAACTTTAACATTTTATCGTGCTCCTTTCTCCCGAAAGATGTTTCAAGCAGCCTGTTTAATTCAGAATACGCTACTTCCAATGCATCTACTGCCGATTTTACAGAATCTACAAACTCCAGCAAATCATCCCTGATTTCTTCCGGAACTTTAGTCCTTCGGATCTGTATCAAGTGAGCGGCATCCTCTACTTTATCAGCTATGGTATCCTGTTTTTTCAAAAATGATAATATATCGCCCCTGTCAACCTGCATAAACAATCTCCTCGGCAAATGGATCCTTATATCCGTCTTTACCTTATCAGCCTCATGCTCCAGATTAGATATCTTATTTGCCAGTTCCTCAACCCTATCATAATCCTCTGCGATAAACGCTTCCACCAACGGCCTTAACTCGTCTGCACACTCATTGACCTTCTCTATATGCTTGTGTAAAGGCATGTAAGGTGTTTTTCCGAATAAATCCCCGACCGGTATTCTCTCAAAAATCGCCATTTTTATTATTTTTATTATTAGATTAAACAATAAATATAACCAACTTGTAAATTATTATGGTAAGGATCGCTGCGATCGGAATCGTCAAGATCCATGAATAAACTATGCGCTTTATAACCCCCAAATTGAGTGCTCCTACGCCCCCTGCAAGCCCCACTCCCACGACCGCCCCGACTAAGGTATGGGATGTGGAGATTGGCATCCCGAGTTTTGAGCATATAAGAACGGTTGTTGCAGCCCCGAAGGTTGCGGCAAACCCTCTTGTGGGGGTAATTTCTGTAATTTTACGACCAATTGTTTCCATAACTTTATACCCCCATGTTGATATTCCTATTACAATTCCAATTCCCCCAAGCGCTAAAATCCACAATGGAACGCTGATTTTTGCCGTAATTTCTTCGCTTTCAACAACATCAACAACCGCAGCCAATGGTCCTATCGCATTAGCCACATCATTTGCACCGTGAGCGAATGCTATGTAACAGGCAGTTAAAAGCATCAGGTATTTGAAAAAATTCTCAACCTGCTGGTATTCGTCTTTGACCTTTGGTTTGTATCCCCTTACCCAAAATAAAGTGATTACGCCTGCAATAATTCCGATTACAATCGAAATCGCTAAAGCTTCCGCAAATCCAAAATCTAAACCTAAATTTTTTAAGCCCTTAAAGACCATTGAAAGTGAAATAATCGCAACAACCAATCCAACAAGATAGGGAGCAAGCCGTTCTGCATGCTCAAGCGGATTATCCTGGTCTAAAATTTTATTCCTGATAACCATAAAAATTATGAATGAAAGTACCGCCCCCGAAATAGGAGAAACGATCCATGATGCTGCAATTTCTAGTAATTTTCCAATATTTACTACATCTCCAACCCCTGATGATGCAGATGTTATCGCGACAATCAAACCAAAACCAGCAACTGCCCCAACAATTGAATGTGTTGTTGAAACCGGTAATCTATAGAATGTCGCAACGGTAATCCACAGTCCTGACGCCAAAAGTGCCGCAAACATTCCATAAATAAACATATCCGGAGTTACTCCCGCGGCAATTAAACCATCAAGATCAACGATACTTTTTCTTATCGTATCGGTGACATGGCTTCCGACAAGAACCGCTCCAAGAAACTCGAAAATCCCCGCTATTATTATAACCTGCTTCAGAGTTAATGCCCCGCTTCCATAACTGGGACCCATGGAATTAGCAACATCGTTCGCCCCGATGTTCCATGCCATATACAGTCCAACAATTATCGCAGCAATAACTATTAATTCCAATTTTATATTTATTCTTTTCAATTAATTAATAAAAATAGAAATTGTCTTGGAAAATTATTACGCACGGCGATTCAGATGGGTTGTGCGCCGGAGCAATTGCCTCAATGGTTTTTGAAGGGGACATCTGGTTCTCTAACCCCTATAAACTGATTAAAGACCTTAAATCAACAAAATCCGGAACAAACATCGCTGTATGTGATCTGGCTATAAATCAAGACAGTGTTGAGGAGGTAATGCGGGAATTATACAGGCTGGGCAAACATGGAGAGGTCTGTTATTTTGACCATCACCCCCTCCCGAGCTTTAAAATCGAATCGTACTATTCCGACATTTACCTTCCGCTTATCAATTTCATGGGAGGAGGTGAGGGTATTTCCGCAAGCAACGGCAGGATAAGGTTCTATCACGATAAAGGAAGGAGCGCTTCTGAGATAGTGCATTCCCTCTACAGGGACAGGCTTCCAAGGGAGACTGCAAAGATCGCCCTGTACGGGGCGATCGGCGACTACACCGACGAAACAAAATGGGTCAAGAATGAACTGGAGAGATGGGATAAACGCATAATCTATTTCCAGGCGGGAATTCTCCTGGAAGCGCTGGGGGAGGTTAAGAAGGAATATGAATTGAAAAGAGAAATCGCATCCAGATTAATTTCCGGAACAGAGCCTTCTGAAATGGATGAGGTTGTGGGGTTGGCAAGACAGGAGGCATTGAACGACAAGAGGTTATATAATTATGTAAAAAATAATGCTTCTCTGCTGGGGGAAGTTGCGTGTGTCATGCTGTCAAAAGGGTCGATGTCAAAGGGGGCGCACTTTGCTATGGGTTTGTTTGATGCTAAAGTGGGATTGTGCGCGATGGAGAAAAAATCGCGCATAGACATAAGTTTGAGATGTAAAAAATCAGAGCCCATAGATTTAACGGCCATAGTCAGCAGGATCGTGGGCAGGTTGGGCGGCTCCGGAGGGGGGCATAAAGCCGCTGCCGGAGCCTCCATACCAGGGGATAAGTTTGACCGCTTTATTGAATTGTTGAATAGATACATTGAGTGATATTCGGATTCTTTTTTGTTCTGGATCAGGATCAGAAACAAATAAATGTCCGCATGATTTATGAATTAGTTAAACTCTTTATTTAACTTCTTTACCTGTTCAACGGCATTTTCAATTTCTTTCTCACTAAACCATGGTTTTACTGACTTTGTAAATCGTTTTACTTCATCCCCCCCCATATTTTTAAACCTTTGTGCATAAACAATTGTAGAAATAAGTTCAAATGTTCTTACGGGATTATCAAAGATATTCTGGATAGACAATAATTTTTCAATAATTCCTTCTTCATTGGATTCGGGAACATAATTTAATTGTTCGTTTCTCGCTTTATACATATCAACAGTTAACGGAGAAGAATAAACACCTCTTACATACCATCCAAACTCATAATTAGATTTCATCCCCATTTGCTGTGCTAAATAAACTGCTTTTTGGATTATGAGTTTTTCATCAAAACTATCCAGGTTCAAATACCTTCCAAAAAATTTTTCACAAAGCCATATCATCCTCTGTTTATTATCCATTTTTGTTTTATTCTGTTAGCTGATAATAGGGTGTTTCCATTATGATATATATAAACATTTAAAGTTAATAAATTAACTTTTATCAATTTGTTTTTGTATTTCCTTACATATCCTCTCTCTTAAAGCATCTATTCGTTCTACAATATCCTCTTCATCTTTATCTGTGATGTGCTCTTTTAGTTTTTTATACCTCAAAAATTCGTAATAAAATTCTATCAACATTTTTATCAAATCTTCCTCGTCTTGTTCCCCCACACTAACAAATATTAAAGGATCAGCGATAAAATGTTTAATGCACACGAGGTCATCTACATTTTTGAGGTTGGTTTGAGCATATAAAAGTTCTTGATTAACGGAATTTAATCTTCCGATAACTTCTTCTTTTTTTCTTTTTAGCACACCCTCGATCTTTTTTGATGCCGATAAGAATACCCTGCCGGCACCTTGTAACGCCCAAGTCATCTCTTTTAGCTCGTGCTCTCTTATTATTCTAAAATCCTTTATTTTCCTTTCTGTTTTTGGATCGTCTAATTTATATACTTCAAATTCGTTTAATGAATTTCCATCTATTTTAATATCCCCTGCATCCCATTCATCTATCAATTCTTTTTCTTTAAGGGTCCCTATGGTTTTTTCAAAGCACTTCCTAATAATCCCCTCATTATCATTATATAGAAATATGACTTCTACATCTCCCTTATGTAAGTTTTTAACTTGCCCTTTAAGTTCAAGATTTTTTGCTATTTTTGATAATGTTTCTCTAAATTGCACTCCTTGAATTGTTGCACCTGATACAATAAATTTTGCAAGCATTTTTATTTTTCCTGAAATTGATATTCATAACCCTGTAGGGACATCAATAAAAACCGTTTCCATCCCGAACTCTTTTTCTAAAACCCCCGCAAGTGCTTTAACCCCGAGTGTTTCGGTTGCATAGTGCCCGGCAAAGATTACATTAACCCGGGCATCCTTAGCGGAATGATAAACGGAATGCGAAACCTCGCCTGTTACGAAAACATCAACTTTCTCCACAGCCTCCGATATGACACTTGATGCGGCCCCCGACACCACCCCCACCTTCCTGATCTTTTCTTTGCCAAAGTCAAGGACCCCGGGTTTTGTATTCAATTTATTCCCCACCTCTTCTGCAAACTCCCCCAGTACTTTTTCCTCTTTGAACTCCCCCATGAACCCGATATTTACGCCGTGATACTGCCCGAATTCTTTAATATCCGAAACGTCAAATAATTTCAAAAATTGAATGTTATTCCCCACCTCCGGGTGCTTATCTAAAGGCAAATGCACAGCATACAAAGAAATTCCGTTTTCAATCAGAAATTTCAGACGATCATAAGTTATGCCGGTAACGCTCTTGATGCCCCCCCATATCAAACCATGATGCACAACCAGCATATCCGCACCCCTGCCATCTGCTTCCTTGAATGTTTCCATGCAGGCATCCACCGCAAACCCGATTCTTTCCACCTTCCCCCTGCCCTGAACCTGCAGTCCGTTAACCGAAGTATCTTCTATCTCACCGATCTTGAGATAACCGTCCAGGTAACCAACAATTTCATCCAGGTGCGGCATTTTTTTATTTAATTAAAACAACATAGAAATAATAATAAATCAAAATGGCTGAAATATTGATTAAAGATGGTGTAAAATACAGGTTGTGGACGCCGAGCAAGGAGGGGGAACTTGAAAGAATGGTCGTTCACCATTCAAAAGATGTTTTTGGTGGGAATTCCATATATTTTGATATTAAAAAGAAAATTCAAACAAATATTGGTGAGCGTACAATTCCCGATGGATACTTGATTAATTTTGATACAAATGAATTTTGTATTATCGAGGTTGAATTATCTACTCATCACGAATATAGGCATATAAATGAGCAAATAGGTAAATTTATTAGCGCGTTAAACAATTATCAAACGCGACAAAAATTAGCGAGAATCCTCAAAGATTATATTTTGGATGATGTTGTTTTAGAAAAGTTTGTAAAAAAGAAAGTTGGGGATAAAGAGATATACGAATTCTTTTTAGATATTCTTGAGAACGTTAAAGAACAAAAATATAGCATTGTTGTGATTATTGATAAGAAAACCAAAAGGATTTCTGATGCATGCTCAATTTTACATTCAAGACCGGATATTAGAGAATTTAAAACATTTGCGAGAGAAGGTGTTGACCCGAAAATGGTGCATGTTCATTTGTTTGAGCCGCTTTATGAAACTGAAATCATAGAATCTGTTAAACCTTCTGTTGAGCAACAACAAATCACGCTACGAGAAGAAGAAAAACCAAAAAGATTAAAAAGGGGTGAGAAAACCAATCAAAAAGCATACATAATCCCAATTCTTGAATCCCTGATTGAGATGGGTGGAAGTGGAAGGACAAAAGATGTTTTAGATATGGTGGAACAAAAGATGAAGGGTATATTAAAAGAGGTTGACTACGAAATGTTATCTTCAGGTATAGATATTCGATGGGAGAATACTGCTGCATGGGCAAGAAATACAATGGTACAAAAAGGTTTGTTAAAACCATCAGAAGAGTCAGGTCGAGGCATCTGGGAAATTTCAGATGAAGGGCGAAGATATTATGAAGAAAATAAAAGTTAATGGGGAGAAAGATAGATAAAGCGAAATGAAATCACAAGAGGATAATGAAAATAAGGAAGAAGAGAACCTAAATTTACAGGTAGAAAATGCGCGTAATTCCCTTTTTGACGCATACTATAGCAGAGGCAATTACTATTTTAAGAAGAATGATTACAGTAAAGCGATAGATAATTGTAATAAAGCAATAGAGTTAGATCCTACTGATCCACATGTTTACCTTATGAGGGGGGTAAGCTTAAGCTTTTTAGATAATGAAGAAGAAGATGCTGGGAAGAGGGATATTATACTGAGCGATGCTGGGAAGAGAGATATAATGTTGGCCATGTTCTTAGACCCAGATAGTACCGCTTCTCAATCTATAGCAAAAAATATGGGCCTTTCCTTAGCAGATGATGATACACTAATATTTCTCGCAACATATATATTGGATTATGAAAATATTCACGAAAAGATCATTGAAGTAGTATTAAACCGATTAGATAAATCTATAGAGAAGAATCCCAACAATATAATGTCTCATTATTTACGGTATAGAATATACTTTGACAAAGATGATTACGACAAAGCGTTAAATGCTGGTGATAAAATAATGAAATTAATAAGCGAGTCCAAAGAAAGTCAAAACACTGATTTTGTATTGTACCACACCTTGGCCATTATGGGATCTATACATTTTAGTAATAACACATATGACAAAGCAATAGAATATTTTGACAAAGCAATATGTCTCTTTGATAAGATTAAAGACATGCGAAAATTAAAGAATACAGGAATATTAACAGATGGTGCGCAGGTATACTTCAAACGAGCAGTTAGTTACTGGGAGAATTTTTCAGAAGAAGGAAAACATTTGTTTCCAGCAGACAAGATATTGGATGACTTGGATAAAGCAATAGAATTGGATAAAAGTAATGCGTTTTATTATTCCGTGAGAGGGCATCTATATTCTGGAGCCACTGATAAGAATGGAAAACCATTAATTGATGCACTAACTAAAGCGATAGAGGACTATGAGAAGGCGATAGAGATAGATCCAAATATAGATAAAAAACAAGAGATTGAAAAGATAAATCAAAAAATAACTGAACAAAAATCACTTCAACAAGGAGAACCAACAAAAACTTTTAATGATGTGATAGGTCTTGATGATGTAAAAAAGAGAATCAGCGAAGTGCTAATAGATCCACTAAAATATCCGGATATTTTTGAGCAATCGGGTATAAAACCAGGTGGTGCAATACTCCTTTATGGTCCTCCAAGATGTGGAAAAACCTTTATTGCCGAATCTGCTGCTGGACAATGTAAGGCGAAATTTATCAGAGAGGACTCTGCCACTCTAACATCAAAATGGTATGGCGAGACCGAGAAAATGATAAAGGATGTATTTGATAACGCTAAAAGTAAAGCAAAAGCCACTAAAAAACCGGTAGTGGTATTCTTGGATGAAGTTGATGCTCTCTTTCCAAAAAGAGAATCTATAACACAACATGAGAGAGACTCTGTAACCCAATTTTTGATAGAAGTTGATAAAATAAGAAAAACTGGTCTCCCTGTGCTAATAATTGGTGCCACTAATAAACCTCAGCATATAGATGGTGCCATGGTAAGCAGTGGTAGATTTGAGGAAATGTCTGTGATGCCTCCAGAAGGTAATGAGGGACACGAATTAAGAATTGATCTATTCAGGAAGTATATGCAACCCAGTACATTAGCAGAAGAGATAAATGTTGAGTTATTGGCAGAAAAAACCAAATTCCATACACCTGCAGATATGGAAAAAATCTGTGAGGAGGTAAAAAGGAGGCAGATATACTCCAAGATAGAGATGATGGGGAAGAAAAAAAGAAAATCAGAGATAACAACCACAGATTTCTTGGAAGTAATCGGAACCCAAAGATCTTCTTTAGTGAAATGGGCAAGAGAAACACTCTCCGAAGAACCTCAAATAAAGGATCAATACCCAAAACTTGTTGAACTTGCTAAAAAAGTTCTTGAAGAAACCACGCCAAGTGATGATGAGAAAATAGAGGGTTACAGATGAAAACATTTTTATTTTTATACTCCCAAAAGATAATATAGGCAAAATGAAAGTTGCTCACAAAACTGTTCTTGATGAGGATTCGGGAATCAAACTGATGGAAAAGCAAAAACACTCGCCAGTTGTTGAGAAAATGACTGGACTGTGTAGCCCAAGCACGCCTGAAGAGGTTGATATGCTGATAGACACCATAGAATATGGGGATTTTTATGCTTATGAACTTATGAAAAGCAAAAACAGGAAATGAGACAACTCAGGTTCTTTGATGCAAATAAAATATTCATAGATGCAAATATTTTCATCTATATATTCAAGAATGATTGGAGGACAGAGCACTGCAAAACATTGATAGATGGGATAGTGGACTTTGATATAAATGGTTACATCTCATACTCTGTTTTGAGAGAGGTTATACAGTTTTTGATAATTGATGAATTACGGATAGAGTATAATATAACAGAAAAGATTATAAAGTCAGATCCAGAATATATTGATTTTGAGGAATTGAGGAACTATAAAGAAGGGTTTGAATATATCAAAGAAATCAAGAATTTGGAGATATTAACGATCGACGATGAAACTTTTTCACTTGCTACAGAATTTGTTGGCAAATACAATTTACTACTCCCGGATGCAATCCATGCCGCTACTTGCAAATTAAATGAAATAGAAGACATAGCAACAAACGATGATGACTTTGAAAGAGTTGATTTCTTGACTGTCTGGAAGCCATGATAAACAATTTTGATGTTTCTTGGCTTTACAGGTTTCATCTTACGCAACAACCTTTATATTCTTTATCCCAACAATTTCCGTGATTGGCATTTGTTTGTTTTCCTCCTTCAACTCTTCAATGCACATCTCAATAACTTCCTTTATATTTTCAACCACCTCCTCAAAAGTATCTCCCTGTGTATAACAGCCCTGCAAAGAAGGACATTCTGCCACATATTTCCCATCCTCATCCTGCTCTATGATTACCTGTAATGTGCGCTCCATATTATTATTTTTATTGGATTTCTTTAAATATAAAGTATTTATTTAAACTGAAAAGGTTGTGCAGCCTTATCTGACCAGTGCATTGCTTTATTTATAAATTGATTAAAAAACCATGGGACCGTCGAGATTCGAACTCGAGTCTATGGCTTTTTTGCAAAAGGATGGGTTGTCCCAAAGCCACAAGGATTACCAAACTACCCTACGGTCCCAAGTTTATTATTCTTATTGATTTTCAAAAATAAAAAACAACCTTCAGAAAGGTTGATCATCAGGTGCTATTTCGCTACGCTCAATAGCACTCGGAACAAAGTATTTAAACAGAAAAAACCATATAGTTTGTAGGAAAATAACTTTTAGGGTCGTGACCCTAGAAAACATACGGTTTGTAATTACAAAAAAAAAGATTAGAATTATTATCTCTTCCCGACAGCAGCCTTTATTATATCGCTTGCGCACAATATCCCGATGGGTCTGTCGCTTGCGCCAATATGTGCGGATGAGAGCACGATCAACCTGTGTATCTTCTCCTTTTTCATTGTTTCTGCAGCATGCTTCAATGTATCTTCCGGGTCTATGGTTTTGACAAATGATGACATTATATCTTCGGCAGTTAGTTTATCCCAATTTTCATCAAACGCTTTTACGATATCTATCTCTGAAATTATGCCCATTATCTCACCATTGGGGGCAGTAACACCAACGCCCTCGATATCCTCATCAACCAGGATTTCAGCCGCATCCCTTACAGGCGCGTCCATTTGAACTGTTATAACCCCGCGGGTCATAACATCCCTGACCTTTACATTCTCTATACCTTTCATTTTTTCTAAAATTATCCTGCCTCAGCAGCCCTCTTTTTATTCTTCCGCCTGATCTTGTTCACCTTCCCGCATCTGCGGCATATCGTTGCCCCAAGTGGGTTTCTCGCACCGCACTTCATGCACACGCCCTTAAACAGTCTTGCTTCTGCCTCTGGAAATCTTGCCATTTCTTAATATTATTTTATTCTTTTAAAATAAAAAAG
>MCBC01000076.1 GCA_001723855.1 Candidatus Altarchaeales archaeon WOR_SM1_86-2
TGCATGTAAATCCCTGTTGTCTCTGAACTTTTACGGCTCAATAACTCCTGAATCAAGGTGTTTTTATGTGCTGCTCCCGGGAAAACTCATAACCCTGAAATCAAGTCCAGCAGCGCCTTTTTCGGGTCTTCGGCGCACACTATTCCCGAGGCGAGCAAGACCCCTTCCGTCCCCAGCTCCAAGGCGGCTTTTAAATCCTCCCCCTTGCTTATTCCAGCCCCGCACAGAACCCTGACCCCTGGATTGATCTCTTTTACAGCGTCAACAGAGCCCGTAATCACCTCGGGCTGGGCTTTTGAAACGGGAATTCCCGAGCCGATTAACTCCGGCGGCTCAACCGCAACGTAATCCGGATTTAGAGCAGCGGCAGCCCGGGTTGTATTGATGTTATTTGTGCAGACGATGGATGCCATCCCCGATTCCCTTAACTTTTCAATCCCCGCTTCAATGTCAGCCAGCTTAAGGCGGTTTTCAGAGTGATTCAGAAGCGACCCGGAAGCGCCTGCAGCCTTTACCGATTCTGCAAGTATGTGTCCCGTGTTAGAGCCGTACCCTATATTTTCGATTCCCTGGGCAAAGACAGGGATGCTTACCGCCCGGGAAATCCTGTATATATCAGCCGCCTGCACCGCAACCACTATGTCCGCTTTCGTTTCCTTTGCAACCCCGTCACAGATTTTCGCTAAATTTAGAGCATTCTCGCCCGTGGATTCCCTGTAGGTTTTAAAGTTTATAACGATTAGATTTTTCATTTTATCTCTTTATATTTAATTATAAATAATAAATAAATTAAAAATGGCAAGACCTGGCGATTATATTGACATAGGGGGCGGAGAAGAGATAAGGAGGCATTTTTCTGGCTTTTCCGGCGTAAGACCAATTTTTTTCATTCTGATTGCCTTAGGAATACTCCTGATAATGATTTCGCCGATGCTTATAGTCCAGATTCCCGCGGGGCATGTCGGGGTCAAGTATTCGTGGAGCGGTGGAGTCCAGGAAAGTGAGTTCGGGGAGGGATGGCATATAAAACCGCCGTGGATCTCTGTAACGAAATACAGTGCCAGGACGATAGAGAAAACAGAAGCGATGCACGCATTATCCAACGAAGGACTGAGTGTAGATATGGACGCTACAATCCTATATCACATTGTCCCTGATAAAGCAAACGAGATACACAAGGGAATCGGTCCGAATTACGAAAGCGTTGTTGTTATGCCCCAGTTCCGATCGGTTATAAGGGAGATTGTTGCCGAATACCAGGCAATAGACATTTACACTGAAAAAAGGGCGGTTCTGGAGCAGAGGGTATTTGACGAAGTTAGTAGAAGATTGAAGGAGAAAAACATAGTTGTTGAGAGTATTCTGTTCAGGAATGTTGATCTTCCTCCGCAGTTGAAGATTGCAATTGAAGAAAAGAAAAAGGCAGAACAGGAAGCACTTAGAATGGAGTATGTGCTTAAAAAGGAAGAGCAGGAAGCGGAAAGAAAAAGAATCGAAGCCCGGGGGATATCTGATGCGAATAAAATAATCGCGAACTCTCTAACGGAAAATTATCTTACGTGGTACTGGATAAACAACCTTGACAAGCATAACAGCGTGATGTATGTTCCGATCGGCGATATGGGGATGCCGATGTTTAAAAATATTGACGAGGTCAGGATGGACGTTGCTAATTCTACAGGCGCATGATCCTATATTTTTTGATAAAGTTTTTGTACAAGAAAATAAAATTAGATTCGAAAATTTACTTATATTTTAATGATTGATATTAAACGACTACGACTTCAAAATAATGACAAATAAAGTAGAGAAGTTAACACCAGAACCAGAAGTGATTGTTATAGAAGAAATACCAGAAAGCGAAGCGAAGGATAGAATATTAAAACTCCTGGATGAAATTGGAGATAAAACAATTTATCCCGATGAAATCTCTCGTGAACTTAGAATCGATTTTGACATGGTTATGAAAATCTTAAAGGACTTAAAAACTGAAGGGATAATTGAGGTTGTGAGATAATAAAATGGCTATTGGTGAAAATTTTGGGGATGAGATAAAGGCAGACAGAGTTATTGTTAAATTTAATGAAGTAGAGCATAAAATGGATAAATCTACTGTTAAGAAAGGTTCAAGTACGCATAAAATTATGTCCAACACCTTTTACGGTAATGTTATTTGTACAATAGTTTATGGTATTAGAACAAAAGTTCGTAAACTGTGAAATGGCAAAATCTAAAGTTTTAACAAACCATGGGGATCAACTTATAGGGGAAAGAATCTATGCGGAGTACAGGGGATATGCCCCCCTTTCAGGACCAGTTTATGATAAAACAGAGGATAGGTATGAGGTAACTCTCAAGAAAAATGTTACCTGTACCATAATGGCACCTATCAAAAAATGCAGAAAATAATTCTTACATATCTGGTTAAAGATCGATAAATTAATCTTTATCAAAATCACCATCTTCTAACAAGAAAATACAATTTCATTGCCGTGTAAGCGAACGCTAACATAACCCCGAATAGAAGGATCTGCGGTTTTGATGTCCTTTTATGCTCCATGATTCGGGTCATATCCACCGCCTTCCCGCTTCTGAATTCATCCAGATAATTTGAAACCCCTTTTTTATGCCCCGCGCCGACAACCGCTATTATGCCAGCATCCGGATTTTGCCTCTCAGCCGCACATAATCTGTGAGCCATGTACCTGTCTCTCTCGTCAACCAACGCGTTATAAAGTTCCGGGGTCCGGGTCTTTAATTCCCGCATAATCTGATCTATATTCCCGTCCTCAACTATGTCATCAATACTTCCAATGCCTTCAAGCAGCTCAGCATCCCCTCTTATGCCACCGAGCAGCCGCAGCTTTTCCTTGAATGGTATCGCCAGCAGGTGGTTCATCGTCACCCTGATGTCCCTGTCGAGCAGCATTAATCTTGCACCAACCTCCCTGGCGGACATAACCGCTTCTTTCATATCCGATCCCGCGGAAATACCGAGTTCTTTTCCAAGCTCCCTCTGGATTAAACCCATGATGTACTGTATCGAAATTCCTTTGCCTCTTTCGGCATCCAGGTCCCAGTTACTTTCCTCCAGCATCCTGAACCTTGTGTAATCCAGCTCAACACAAACAACATCCGGTTTTTCTGAAAGAATCCTATTCCTTACTTCATCGGCACTTCTCTGGAATATATGTCCCGTCCCTATTATCCTCACCGCCATAAAAGCCTGTAGTATTTTTATTTTTATCTATTTAAACAATAAAAAAATAAAAAAATGATTAAATTATCTGAACTGCATGGGAAGAGTGTCTACACGGATAAGGGTGCCGGTTATATTGGGAAGGTGGCGGATGTTCTGTTGAATGCTAAAGACGGCGAGATAATGAAACTGACAACAGAAGGCATATCCACGACTATGCCGAGAGACGAGGTCGAGAGAATACTGCATGAAAAGGGCATCGATTATAAGGATGTCAAAGAGGTTGGGGATATAATCATAGTTGAACCAAGATAATATTGAATGAACTAGTTTGCGGTATTGACGAAGCGGGCAGGGGGGCGGTAATCGGGCCCCTGGTGATGGCATGTGCTGTATTGAATGAAGAAGGTAAAGAGGAACTTAAAAAACTGGGCGTCAGGGACTCCAAGAAAGTGGCGAGGTCAAGGAGACAGTCCCTGGAGCAGAAAATCAAGGATGTTTCTGTTGAATATCAAATTATCCGGATCCAGGCGCATGAAATTGACCGCTTGAGGAAGAAAATATCACTGAATGTTATTGAAGCGCAAAAGGCTGCTCAACTGATCCTGTCTCTTAATGCTCTCCCGGATAAGATTATTGTGGACGCTGTCGATGTTGTTCCAGGGAATTACAGGCAGAGGATCATGGAGAGTATTCCGGATGAAAGAAAAAACAAGATCAACATGATTTCAGAGCATAAGGCAGACGATAAATATATCGAGGTTGGGGCGGCATCAATATTGGCAAAGGTTGAAAGGGACAGGGTAATCGGGAACCTGCATAAAGAACTTGGTAATTTTGGCTCCGGGTACCCGAGCGACCCCCGTACGATTGAGTTCATAGAAGGACTAAAGGGGGAATTTCCGGATTGTGTTAGAAAATCATGGAACACTATAGGGCGGTTAAAGGATGAAAGAAAACAGACCATGCTTGGGGATTTCTAAGTTTAACAACTCCCTTATATCTCTATTTCAGCTAAAATCGGGTAGTGGTCAGAAGCCTTATTTAAATCATTTTTTAGGGCTTTAATATTTTGTGTTGAATTCTCTAAGTGAGGATTCCAAACAGCACCTTCAACTACCTTAATTTTTTGGCTTACAAGGATGTGGTCGATTAGGACATTAAACGTATCCTTTGTGATCTTATCTTTAAATGAACTAGATGACGGCGTCCATCCATATTGGTCGGGTTTCGGTCTCCCCACAACCGACTTTAGGATTAATTCAGGATTCCATACATCACCTAATAAGGTTTCAAGTGCGCTTTTCTTAAATCTGTTCTCATAGATGTCCATGCCTGCCCCGTCATTGACATCGCCCATAACTATAACATTCTCACCTTTTGCAAGCCATTCATTGCATCTTTCTCTAATTGAAATACATTCTGCATAGAGTTTTTTTCTGTCTCTTTCAGATATTTGCTCAAACCTTGCCATATCCACCTTCTTAAAAATCCCCTTGGATTTGGTATGGGTAACGATTATCCTGGTTAACCTGTTATTCTCGTCATTGGCATCTGTGACTAAAAGTTCCAGAGGAGGTCGATAATGTTTGTAGTGTTCCTTTATGAGTGAGTCGGTTGTATCGACCAGGAATGGTTTATCAAATGGGTTTTTAGCGTTTGTTTCTGGTTTAAACGAGACCTTTACTTTGGTTTCATCATACAAAGCGCATAATTCCTGCTGTCCATTTGACGGATAACCGTGCACAGCCTTATAATTGGGGCTTAAATTAAATTTACTCACCCATTTCTCTAATTGTCCTGAAGCCGTTTTTGACCCATCCACGAGGGTATCCGGCCCTTCAACAACTCCCATTATATCCGGGGACATTTCATTAATCACCTTAGCCAATCTCTCACTCCGGGTTTTCTCATCCCCGGTTGTTATTGGACCGCCATTGGAGTCAAATAATCTTCTCATCCATTCTACGTTGTAAACTGCAATCTTTAACCTCATTGTGTATTTTAAAAATTTTTAGTTAGCAATTTAATTCCAAAGAGGTCGCGCATCAGATTTACCCGCTTTTTACGCCGCCTCCCAGACTTCAATTTTTTTGTTATGTATTATGCAATTTAAATATAAAAATACATTCACAATAAAGCGATTTTCTTTTAGTTTTCAGAAAAGGCGCCAAAAATTTTCTTATTCTTTTAAAAATAATAAATAAACAACCGAAAGTGAAGGTAAATCAGGTAGTAAAAGAATTAAGCACCGGGGACCCGCTTCAAGCATACGAAGCGGTCAGGGGTAAATATACGTATCTGCTTGAGTCTGCGGAAGGCGGTAAGAAGGTTGCACAGTATTCCTTTATCGGTTTTGATCCTGCGATGGTTGTGAGGATTTCCGGGGAGGGGGTTGACTTCAGAGCATTTGATCCGAATCTCAAGCATATAACCCCGAAAGGCAGTAACCCGCTGGAAATTATGCACAACCTTATGCTTGAGTTTGAATACGGCGGAGAGATTCCGACAAGGTTTTGCGGCGGGTTTGCCGGCTACTTTTCCTATGATCTCATAAGATATTTCATGGATCTGGATGACGAAACAGATCATACGGTGGATGACCTAAACCAGCCGGTATGCGAGTTCATTCTTGCAAAGCACAACATAATTTTCGATCATGTAGAAAAGAAAACATATCTCATCGCCAGTATATTCTCTGATGAGAGGAATGAAGAATCTAAAAAATTGGATGAAATCGAAAATTTGCTGGTTAAGAATTCAAAGAACCCGAATAATTTTTCAAACAAAAAGATCAAATTTACATCCAATCTAAAAAAAGAAGAATTTGAAAGAAACGTTGATGCTGCGAAGGAGTACATCAGGGCGGGGGATATATTTCAGGTTGTGTTGTCACAGCGGCTGAGTGCCCAGTTCAATGGCGATGAATTTGAGGTTTATAAAAAATTGAAAGAGATCAATCCGTCGCCTTATATGTACTTTCTGGATTTTGGAGAAAGAAAGATCGCCGGCTCGAGTATAGAAACATTAGCGAGGGTTGAGAAAAAGATTGCAGTCACTTACCCCATCGCAGGGACCCGTCCGAGAGGAAAAACGGAAAGTGAGGACCGTGATCTTGAGCGGGAAATGCTTGGGGATGAGAAGGAAAGGGCTGAGCACATTATGCTTGTCGACCTCGGCAGAAACGATATAGGGAGAGTGGCGAAGTTCGGCAGCGTAAAAGTAACAAAATTTATGGGAGTTGA
>MCBC01000077.1 GCA_001723855.1 Candidatus Altarchaeales archaeon WOR_SM1_86-2
GAATATGGTGAATATGGACTGAAATAAACTCCATTCCTATTCATGTCTTCGTTTTCTGAAGGCTAACGCTGCGATAGCCATCCCAACACCAACAAATAAAGAACTCAGTGGCGGCCAACCCCACATAATCTCCCCCGCAATATTAGCGAAAAAAGCAAGAACAAACGCTATAAGTGTTCCAATAATAAAAATCCCAATTTTCTTTTTAAAGGGTTTCTTTAATGTCTGGTCTCTAAGCACCGGGATAACAAGAATATATGCAATTGCCATCGTGGCAAAACCTATAGTTGCCCATGCATTGTATATTGGTGTATCATAATCATACTCTATCCATGGGTTTTCCTCTGTAGGCATTCTTTTTACATCCATGCTGTCCCCTAATACCATTGCTAATAGCATAATAGTTGGAATGATCAAAATGAAGAGTATCCTTTTGTCTTTATCCACTGGTTTTAAAAAATGGTATGGGATCAGGAAGAAAAAGAAAAATGCATAGCTAAGACATCCTACCGATATTTTTGCCATTATCAAAGCTAATGATTGATCCACCATATTATTTTCAACAAAATCTGCGATCATCCAACAAAAAACAAATAGAAAAAGCACGATCCCGAGGAATATCCGGGCAGTTGATTTAGCTCTCACTCTTACGATGTGAATACCAATATATAGAGTAATTATTGCTCCAACTAAAAATGCTATTGTCCATGGATGAAATTCAAATACCATTTTTATTATATTATAACATATATAAATAAAAATAAATCAAATTTTACAAAGCAAAAATTTAAAATAATAGGGTTCCCAAAAGGGCTAAAATGCCGACAAAGATGACATCACCATCTATGAGCACATCGCAAACGAATCCTGTATCAATCTTTGTCATTAAATATAAACATTCATAATAGTAGAGAACAATGCCTGCCGTAATGTAAGCTAATGTAGGAACCCATTCGTTAAATGTGGTGAAAAGGATAAACACCCCTAAAAAAGCATTTAAGATTATGAGGAATTTTATAGTGTCATTGAAACCTAGATATACAGGAATAGTATTAATTCCCTCGAGTTTATCACCTTCGATGTCTCGCATATCAAAAAAAACAGTATTTATAAAACTTATGATGAAAATGAAAATGAAAATTACCAACATTGTGATTGTAACATCCAATCTATAATAAGCAAATGGAAGAAAAGTCGCTATCCATGCCCATGCAAGTGAAGCGATGATATTCTTTAAACCCATAACCTCTTTCAGTCTCGAGTATTTTGATACTGACCTTGGAATCCATCTTACGGCATAAATTATGATGAGTATTAAAGGCATTAACACTGCAAGCGTTAACTTAAACCCACCAAGGTAGTATGCAAGAAAAATAGCACCAATATAAGCGATTGGAATGCTTGGTGTTAGGTATTTCTCATATCTTGTAAAAACTGAAACCCTATCCGGTACATTTATCTCATCTTCTGCTCTATCTGTAATTCTGCTGAAATTATAGATCGCATAAACGCTGAGAAACATAATTAACGTCAACTCTATCTTTGGTTCAACTCCAAAAAGCAGGCATGAAGCATAGACTAAACAAGCACCAGCAAAGGCTAGATATATCGAACTGTGGATGATGAAATCAAAAACTTTCATTCTATGTCCCAAATCTTCTTTTTCTGTCATGATACTCTTCAATCGAGTTTGTTATATCCCTCTTTGTGATATCTGGAAAGTACTTGTTTATCACATCCACCTCTGCATAGCCGCATTGCAAAGGAATAAAATTGCTTAGTCTTTTTTCCTTGCCCGTTCTGATAAGCATGTCCACAGCATCTTTAACCCATAAGTGATTCATAAAATTCTCCAAGTCTTTCTTTACCGCATGTTTCAGTTCATCTATTGGGTTGTAGGCTACAAGAAGGTTTAAGGTATGCTTTCTGTATTTTTTACTTTTCTCGCATACATCAGCCAAAGCAGATTTGTAATCCTCAGGTAATTTATCAGAGTATTTATCAATTGAGCCCGCACAGATAACCCTGCATTTATGATTCTCAACTATCTTCGGAAGCAAAGTTCTAAAAAACCTTGTTTCATTACTAAATCCAACCTCTAAATCTCTTTTACTCCTGTCGAAGTTATCAGAGCTTAATAAATAGACGGTCATAATCTTTATGCCCCTATCAAAAGCAACATCTATAGCATCCGCTATATTCTTCATTGTTACCCAATATGCGTTAGGATAAGGAAAATTATTTCCTTTTGACCATCTTCTTGTTCCATCAGGAATCAATCCCAAGTGTCTCAATTTCCTCATATTGTTTCTTAGTTGGAGTCACAAGCAAGGCATTTAAATGTCGACATGCTTCTCCCAGCCAACACCCCGTACATTTAGATTATTAATAAATTGTTAATATAAACGCCTTTTGTGAATTTTCTTTTTTTTGCCCATATTGTGGAACCCTCAGAAGCACTGGGTGAACGACGTCCTCCGAGCGGAGTGAGGGGTTAATTTATCCCAGTTGCTTAAGTTTTTATAATAGTATCATTTATATACTGGGTATCTTTTATATAAAAATGTCTTGTTTTTGAATCAGAAAAGAAAAATCCAATTTTTAGTAAAAATGTTAAAATACCTTCTTGAACCAAAAAAGAAAAATCTATTCATTGGGATAATTTTTAAATAAAAATGAGCCTGACCAAATGAAGGGCCGATTCACCTGCCCCATTATATTTTTTTTTGAATCAGAAAGGAAATCCATGTTTTTTCGCAGAAAATGCTGAAAATCTTTTTTGAATCAGAAATATAAATAGACCCACTGTGAATGTATTTTTATTTTAGTGTTGTCATAAATATCAATATGGCAAAATCAAAATAAACACTGAGTGAGCCGGGAAATAAGGTTGCAATTGCTCGGGCCCTAACAAATTTAATCGGATTAAAAATAAAAATGAAGAATACACACCGGTGTTTAATCACTGGTTTTTTATTGATATGTGCTCTGCAAACGACCGCATCGGCACAGGTATCTCCACAACCTGAGGAAATAGACTATGTACTGACTTCTGTTGAAAATATGTTCGCTGGATCGGAAATACAGGAAATCAGGCATATTGAACTGATCTCTGTTGAAAGCAGAAGATTGGTGGATGACATATATGAATTCACATTCGCGTTCAAAGTTGGAGAAGGAGAGTTTGATAAGATAGGAATCCATTGGGTAACAAAGAAATTTTGGCATAAACATAAACCTTTAAGGAAAAAGAAAAAGGATGCTTTGATGATGGTTCCTGGAGCATCTCTGGATTTCAGAACTAATTTTTTGATGAGTTCCCAGACACAGATAGCACAGGATATACCCCCCAACCATAGTTTAGCCGTCTACCTGGCAGAAAGAAATTATGATGTATGGGGGATAGATTTCAGATATTCTTTTGTGCCAGATAACATAACAATAGATGGTACCGATGTTCCATACTGCTACGCCACTGGATGCGAATTTATGCAAGAATGGGATATGCCAATGTACATAGATGATTTAAGGAAGGCTGTGATCTTCGCAAGAATTGTCAGATCCTTCGTGTATGGGGATCATGATAAGATTTACATGCTGGGGCATAGTGATGGAGCAGCGTTCACATATGCTTATGCCGGCGAGTATGGAAATATGCATCTGAAAGGCATTATTCCAATGGATGTCGCCTACAAGTTTGATCCCGCAGAAGAGGAATTGATAGATAATGCCTGTCATGAATATAAAATAACAAAGAAGATGATCCGCAAGGGAATCTTTTATGATGATGAAGCAGCAGTATTCAAATATATAGCTGTGCTGGCGTTTCAGGATCCCGACGTTGAATCAGAGATCATTAAGGGCATGACAAATAAACAGGCATTGCTGTTATCCTTAACCGCTACTTACATGCTAGATGCTTATGCCCCCTGCTATCACATCTTTACGGGAAACCTGAGCGGATTATACTACACGGATTATAACTATACACTTGACACGATATTCTCCATGGACAGCTTCAACAGCCTCAATCAAATTGTGGAAATCTACGGCATCTGGTGCAGCGACGATATATCAGAATATGACGACCATATTGCCGATATAAATGTTCCAGTGCTGTATGTTGGGGCCGAAGGTGGGTTCGGAGTGTATGGAGTATACACAACACAGTTGATTGAAGAAAGCGGGAATGATGATGTGAGTTCATGCATAGTACCGGATTATGGACACGCTGACCTAACTTATGCGTATGGAGCAGATGATACAGCATGGAGTACAATATATGACTGGCTCGAAGAACATAACACTTGAATTATTTTTTCCCTAAACCCTCATCTCTATCAAATAATTCTTGAACCCCATCACTAAATTCTTTGCCATGGATTCGGGAAGTATTTCATCAACATCATTCCATGCATCTGCTACGATTTTCTTTGCGTAGGGTTATAATTCAACTCCTCGTCACAATTCAAATATGGAACGGAGATAAAAAAATAATTCATCCAATAGCGGGCAGAGTAAAGGTAAACGTACTCCCTGTACCCGGTTCACTTTCAACCCATATTTTTCCGTGATGCGCGTCAATTATATTTTTGCATATTGATAACCCCAACCCCGTTCCGCCATATTTGCTGCTTACCTGGAAAAATAGATTAAATATCTTTTTCTGGTTTCCTTCTGAAATACCTGTTCCCGTATCCTCTACATAAACAATAATATCATTTTTCATTCTTTTTGCCCCGATAATTATTTTCCCATTATCTGGCGTGAATCTAATCGCATTTCCAATGAGATTCTCCATAACCTGATTTATGCGGTCTTTATCACAATTAACTAACAATGATTCAGGGTATTTTTTCATAAGAGTAATTTGTTTTTCCCTTGCTAAAAGTTCCATGCTGCCTGCGGAATTTTCAATAATCTCACTAATATTATTCTTACTAAACTCAAATCTTAATACACCTGCTCTCATCTTGGATATAGTCGTTATATCATCAGTTAGCCTGATGAGTCTGTTTGTGCCAATATGTATGATTTCAACACTCTCTCTTTGTTTTTCGGTGAGTTCTCCAAAATACCCATCTAATAGTAATTGGCTTTGGACTTTCACAGGTGTCAGTGGATTTTGAAGTTCATGGGTTACCGAACTGAAAAATTCATCCTTCATTCTGTCTATCTCTTTTAATTCTTTCATTGCATTTTGTAACTCCTCTTCTGCCTCCTTGCGCTTGGTGATGTCAATTGCCGTGGCAGCCATAAACAAGGGTTTACCCTTTTCGTCTTTAATTGTTACACCATTCATCAGCATAGGAAACGCTGAGCCATCCTTGTGCTTGTGCCACACCTCCAGGGATGTATAATTTCCGGTCTCCTGCAGTTTTTTATTTATCTCGATAACTTCCTTTAATTGCTCCTTGGTATGGAATATGCTTAAGTTTTTGCCAATAAGTTCATCCGGCTTGTATCCATGCACACCTGCAAAGTATTCATTGAGGTACTTAATATTTCCGGCGAGGTCAACAATAGCAATACCAGAATTTGCGTTGTCTGATATGGTTTTAAACTTCCTTATTTCATCCTCTGCCTGCTTGCGCTCGGTGACGTCTTCAATGGCGAGAAGAGTCATCTCCGCTCTCCCTGCCTCTTTATACAGGCGCCGAGCATTCAGAAGCATTACCCGTCTGCCAATGGTGGGGAACTCGTGTTCAACTTCGAAGTTTTCAAAGTGGGCATTCTCGGGAATAATCTCCTCCAGCAGCTCGCGCAGCTTGGGAATATCCCACTGGCGATTTCCTAATTCATAGATATGCTTATTCTGTATCTCTTTTGGCGATACTTTGAAAATCTTGTAGAAGGACCTATTAGCCCTGATTACTCTCAGATATGAATCAAGCACCACAAGTGGTTCTTGCACCGTCTCTATGATACTTTCGGCATATTCATGAGCCTCTTTAACCTCCTCTAAACTGCGTTTAATCTGGTCAATATCAAATAATGCAATTACTGCCCCTTTGATCTTGTTCTCATCGGTCCTGTAGGGTCTTATCTGCAGTAAATGCCACCTGCCGTTCTTATCCCGTATCTCAAGTTCCTTTACATGGGGCGTGTCCATTACCTCCAGGAGCATTTGTTCGATATCGGGGATGTCAATCTTTAACTTGATGTCATTAATGCGTCGCCCGATGTCGGCGGGGATGGCATTAAGCACCTTTTCTGCCGCGGGTGTTGCCCGCCGGATAATCAGGTCGGTTCTCACTATGACGATTGGTATGTCAACACTGGTTAAAAGGTTAATCATGTCGTTGTTAATCTCGCTTAATTGAATATTCCTGTTTCGCAGTTCCTCGTTAAGCGTGTTCAATTCCTCGTTACTGGATTGTAGTTCCTC
>MCBC01000078.1 GCA_001723855.1 Candidatus Altarchaeales archaeon WOR_SM1_86-2
AATATTCATTATCTTATTCTTCTATTGCCACAATAAAAACAACCTTCTGAAACAGCAAAATTTCAAAGAAATTTTGTGTTCCAGAACTTGCTTCGCAAGTTCTGCGAAGGTTGATCATCAGAATGAATGGGGGGTAAACCCCCATGCCTTACCCAACAATATTTAGATTGGGTACGATTATGAGCGGGAAAAAATCATATACTTTATAATACAATAAAAAATATGATGAATAATTCCTTCCTCCATTACTCTTCGGTCGCTATCGCTCCCTCGTCCTCGCTTCGCTCGGAGCATATACAGGCAGGTATGCGGTTCGCTCACTTCGTTCGCTCATCCAAATTTGCCTATCGGCAAAAACTTCGTATATTCTGATTCCGTTAAATCAGGAGGTATTGGAAATAAGCAAATGCAATAATGAGTTTTACCGGATCATGGTAAAGGGCATGGATCCCCCTATAGCCTCTTTGAAATAAAATAAAATGCAGCAAAGAGTAGAATGCATAATATAACGGCACCGAAAATATATTGGAGGGAATATTCGTAGCCTTTTCCTGCCCATGCGTTTATAATCTTTTCCTCCCCTGTATTGATCTCTTTCAAATAAATCCTGTTTTCCGATAAATGCGAGCGCTCGGACCCCAAAATATCTCTGAGATTCTCTAATTCGCTGTCCAGTTCACTTATGGCATTCCTTTCCATCTCATCCTCCACGAGTAACCTATCACCCCTGCCGAGGGAATAGAATTGCGAATCCACCCTCCAGAGAAACTTTTTTCTCGTGCTCACAACCACCAGTGTTTTCTCCACCCTGCACGGAAATTCAAGCAGCGGGATCTCAACATCATGGTTGGAGAAGTTACTTTTGAATCTCAATACGACCATGTCCCCCTCTTTTTCCACGATATTGTCACCCCATTCCGGAGAAAAATCCGCATCCATATCCTGCCCCCTGATCAAACAAAAACCCTCCACGGCTTCATCCGTGACCTTGAGGTCATACACCGCCGAGTTTATACTGCCTGCGGAAACCCCCGTCCCGAGCAGGGTTAAAAGAATAAACACCCCTATTTTCATCTCAACTTATTTGTTATTATTTATTTTTAAAAAAATTATAAAATCATAAAAAATCAAGTTCCTCAAAAAATGATTGATAATAGTGGAAATACGGTCTCAGCAGCCACACCAGCTGAAATCCGACAAGCAGCGTGAGAATTCCCCCGACCATGAGAGGTATAAGCCAGAGAGGCAGTTCCGATCCCTTAACGTCTGCTTCATCCTCCCCTGCCTTTTTCTCCATAACTTCTCTTCCAAGCACGTTCTTTGCACCGGCCAGCAGATAAACGGCTCCGCACAACCCTGCCAACGCAAACAATGCATAGTGTATGCCGTGTATCAAAATATGCGAGTCGGTGGTTAGAGAAAAGACAAAAACAACGGGCGAAAATGAAACTAAAACGGTGGATGCGATCGAATAACTCACGGAAAGCAGAGAGAGCATCTGTTTGAAATTTACTCTCAGCCCGATCAACGCGCCTATGACAAAGTATGCCGGGGAGGTAGCATAGAGGGGTATTAAAAGCAAAAGCGGCATCTTCACCATATCCATCGGGATAACGATGGGGTAAGTTTTTCCTGCAAACAAACCCATCACCGCGCCGTAGATCGCACAGAAAAATACGATCGTCAGAGCCGAGCCGAGCAGGTACCTGTTAAGATTTCTCTCTTCTTTGATTTCATCAAATACCCTTTTCCTTTCCCTCAAAAATTCTATAAATACCGCATATCCTTGCTTATTTTTTTCCATTTTTTATTTGTTTTGATTTTAGATGATACCGGGTAAGATACTGAAGCGGGTTTGCGTATAACATTTCTGCAGTCCCTGAAGTTTTGCACGCGGCATGCCACCATCTCTCCAATTACCATTCCGGGATTTATCTTTTGATTGTTTTTCATTCTTAAAGAATATATGGGTGAAACAACTAATAAATTCATTATGAAATGCGTTTCACAGGGGCGTGAAATGTGTTTCCCGGCATCTAAATTAATCAGCACCCATATCAAATACACCTTTTTTATAGCAAACATTTTTTCCGTATTCATCCCGGTAATCGAGATAACCGAAATAGTATCTTTCGCCTTTACCTTCTCTGTAGAGATATACCGCAAGTTGAAGATAGCAGTCGTCATAACACCCTGTTTGATTTTTAACATCCGCACATTTACCGCTGCATAAACTTGGATCTTCCCATCTAAGTGCGACATCCCCCAGGCACCTTAACCTGCAGTCCTTTATTCCTATATCACTGCAGTAACCGGGATTTCGTGTCAAACCAAGACAGGCAAGTTTGAAATCGTAACCCCTTACTTTTCCGCACAACACGTCATTTTCGCTCATGATCGCTATGTCAAAATAACATTCATCCTTCATTTTCAAATCATTTATCTTTCCGCAAAATGCCTCGTCCCCGAGGAGTCTTGCAAAAGAAAAATAGCAGTATCCCGTGTATTCCACAGAATCGATTTTTTCACAGAGCAGGGAGTTGTTTGTTTTTCTTGCTAAATTCCAGAAGCACTCATCCCTGAACATGCACTTTGCTATTTCCTCGCAGTGAGTTTCATGATAATCCTCATACTTAATTCCATGTTTGCACCGCTCCCTGATATCTATATTCTCAACTTCTTCACATATTGATGTGTCATTATTCATTTCTGCGGCATCCTTATAACAATAATCCCGCAACAGCACATCCCCCCCGCTCATCATCCCGCAAAGGGATGCATTCCCCGCCGCCCTCGCTAATTTCCGGTAGCACAGGTCCTTATCAGGTCCCAGGTCTCTATATAAGGTTTCACAGATATTTTCGTCATATACATTCAGTTTACCGTCCTCTTCCCTTACGGCATACTCGTATGTTTTTTTGTCGTCCGTCTCCAGGGTTACGGTATTTTTTTCTTCGTTAAGTTTGAGTGCTACGGAGTGTTCACCCTTTGTGACGGTGATTGTTTTATTGTCCGCACTCTTTCTGACTTCGGCATTTTCTGCCCACGACAACCCCCGGCTGCCTATCAGGAATTCTTCTATAAACCATTCGCTGTACCACTCGCTGTCATTTCTTAAGATGTCATTCCAGCTGAATAAATATCTCACATCATCCGGAACTTCCGGTTTTATCTCCTCTTGATTATCATATATATGAAATTTCACATAACATCCGTCTCTAACATCCTCTTCCTCAATTTCATCACAAAAATCTGCGCTGTTGTGTTTAATTGCCAGATGATAATTTCTTTTGTCCGGATTTGTGATCCTGTCAAATTCTTCAATGCGCACAAAACAGTCATCTTTTGTGTCAATATTCGTAATTTTTTCGCATATTTCTGCCGGCAGGGGAGCATCAGGGATGGAATATCTGGGGTAAGAAGTAAGGACTTTATCTTCAATAATGCACCCGCTGATTAATGCGATTGCGATTATTATTCCAGGTAATATTTTTTGATAATTTTCCATTTTCGTTTATTATTTATAAAAAATTTTATCAATAAAGTCATAATAATTGCTAAAATCACAAGCCCTAATGTCAGACAATCTACTGCCCAGAATGCTTCTATCCCGATCGGTTCATAGGAGAGCGGGTAAAGCAGAAGATAATGATGAACGCCCCCAAACGGATACATGGTGATGTCCAAGGCAAAATGAGATGCTATTCCAATAACAAAAAGTGCTAATACGACCTTAAAATCCTTAAAAAACGATGCTGTAAAAACCCCGAGCAGGAATGCTCCAAGCGGGCTGTGCATAACGACCATGATACTTTCTGCCGCATTCATGTTAAAAAACATCATGGGAGCGGCTAAAAACACTTTTGCATCAGGCAGTATCGAGCCCAAAAGTATCACTGCCCTGTATCTCTCAACCCCTTCATACCTCATATGCAATACAAGGTATATGATCCATCCAAGCGCAATGTGCGCAACCAAACACGGCATTTTATTTATTTTTCCAGTGCACTTAACTTATTCTCTAATTCATCCAACCTCTCCAAAATCTTATCGTGGTTCTCAAACACCCTCCTCTGAACAGGGTTTAAGCGGGCATATATCTCTGCCTCCCTCTGGTATATCCTTGATTGTTTAAGTTCGATGTAACCCAGGAGTAGCATAAGCCCCATTGAAGCCGCCAGCACAACCACCAGCCAGTATCTTCCGCTCAGGAATTCAAAGTACGGATACTGCTTCATGCTCGTAACCGTGACAAATACCATCATCAAAAATGTCAGGTACCCCACCCAGTATCTTCCCCTGTCAAATACTATCTTCGCCTTAATTAACCTGTCTTTCATTTCCATCTTAATTTTACGTTCAATCCCCTGAAATCAATCTCCCATTCCCTCAGAATGAAATAAATCAAAAGTAAAACCGCCGAGAGGTTCAGCGGCGCAAACATAAGTTTTACATTCCCTGTTTTGTAAATCTCATCCGCCATTACATGCACTTTGTTATCTTCCAGCAGCACTGTTCCGCCAACCCGGATGCCGTCACCGTTTTTGATTTGGTGTGCTATCGGAGTATTTCCGTCCACCACAGCATATATTTTCTCGCATCCTATGAACGGGTATTTTTCCAGTTCAAATTCCATTAAACCATCCCTTGTTTCAATCCCCGTTACCTCACCCCCCGTATAAACCTCCAATCCATCCATGCCCTCTTTATTCTCAATTATATATGAAAATGGAACCTGTGGGGGTTTTAAATGCTCCGGGGTTTCATAAATGCTGAAGATGCACAACCCAAGCAGTAATACCAGAGACGCCGCACCAGTGATTCTTGTTATCATTTTTAAACAAAAACGATGAAACACCTAATAAATCGCGGGTGAAATGTGTTTCACAGATGCGTGAAATGTGTTTTCCGGTCAAATACCTAATGCGCATAATTTAACCACCTATGAATCTTCTTTTTTTGTAGTAATGAAATCGGTATGCTTAGGTGGTTAATATAAAAATCCCCTGATCGAAGCGATGGGTTAACGGGATATTCATTTATTAAATCAGGATAATATAACATCCATATTGTGCATAAACGCAATATTGCGGTTATGCCCCCAACTTGGAGGGATAAACGCAATACTGCGTTTATCCCGTAGTTATACGCAATCGCTCAGCATCTTTTAAAACTGAAATTTCAAACAAAAAAATAACCATCAAATGTGCATAAAAATTTAAGAAATATTTATTTAATTAATCTGGATAAAAAATCCATTAATAATTTGAATTGAAAATTGAAGAAATTCAACTTTATTTATATTTATTTATTTAGTAATTAACATCTACGATTCATCCAAAGGCGACGTATCTAAAAGTTCTGATATTATGCCAAACAGGTATAAAAGCGACATTTATGTCGCATATATCGTAGTTATATCCAATATTATAATACCCAATGGTGATACTATGCGTGAGGAAGATATGATTAATGATATTGTAAAAGAGGGTTACAATATCTTCAAGAAGCAATATGTAGCTTTTATCGTTGGCACAGTGATCGCCCTTCTTGGGATGATCTTTATAATTACAATCCCCCCGTTGATTTTCGGGATTTATTTCATGTGTATAAAGTCAATAAAAGGGGAGGAAATACAGATTTCTGATGTGTTCAAAGGCTTCAATTATTTTATTACAAGCTGGGTATTGTTCATCGTCGGTTTTATAGCAATAGTTGTCGGTTTAATCTTTTTGGTAATCCCAGGGCTGCTTTTGATGGTGCTTTTCCAATATGCCATTGCAGTAGCGATACTTGAAAATAGGGGTGCGATTAGTTCGCTCAAGAGAAGTTATGAAATAGGAAAAAAGAATTTCGCCTTTTCACTAGTGCTCTGGATTTTAATGGCAGTGATAGAAAGTGTTGGAGGACTCACCCGTATAGGTGTGTTGATTACGATTCCTTTCACTGCACTTTGTGTTTCCCTCGCGACCCATAAATTGACTGCAAATACTAAAGCCGCTTAACATGGTTTTCTGTTCTCTTAATAGGCGTTGAGCAGCCAGATAAGGTTAATACTCTTATCTACGAGTTCTTTGAGGAACGCTAGATGAAGTGAATAGAATCTATAGATTCAGGGAGATTCGTGCCCTCAAAAACTCTCGCTCCTACCGTCGCTCGGTGCTATAGCACTCCGATAACAAAGGATTTACGATTCGCTGTCGCTCATCCAAATTGCTCCCTGCGGTCGCAACTTCGCAAATCCTTATTCCGTTATATCGTGTGCCTCGCATGGCCATTTGCCAGGTGGTGTAAGTCCACCTTCCTCAATTGCTTGTTCAGAGGAATAGTCGAAGATGACCCGAAAGGTCTAGCACCCTATTT
>MCBC01000079.1 GCA_001723855.1 Candidatus Altarchaeales archaeon WOR_SM1_86-2
CATCAACAAGGTAAGGCATAAGACAATTGTATCAGCCAGGTTAAGATGAAGTAAGCGGTAGACCAGAATGGATGCATTCTATTCATGGGTGCAATATCGCTGTTGGGTGGAGAGAAAGAAAGGTTATTGCCCACCATGTTTGAGCATACCAGTCGGAATAGGTGTACTCTAATCAGGTGGAAATTGTGGTTGTTATGTTGTTATTTGGAGAGGGATCACAGATTTTAAATCTTCAAGTTCTGATAATAAAAGGTTATTAGGATTTTACTTTTCAGTATCCTGTGCTAAACTCCTCAGCGATGGGAAGCGTAAGACGCTCAAATTGGAAGCGGTTTATCCCCTATATTATTCTCAACATCATTGTCTCCGTGGGAGCGGTACTTTTAGTCCTTTTCTTTTGGAGCCGTCGTCCTACCCCGCCTAAGCTGACACCTACTGCAACCATGGATATCGCTGAAGAAATCGACTCCATGAGGCCTACTGCAACAGCCACACTCCCTCCATCGCCGACTCCCAATGTATACATCATAAAACCAGGCGATACACTCTTCGCAATTGCCATTGAGTACGAAATCCCTGTTGATGTACTGATGGCTGCCAATGGCCTTTCTAATGCAGATGAACTTAGTATTGAACAAGTGCTTATTATTCCATCCGATGAATGGGTAGCCGCCTACAGAGAGAAACGCGTTGGGGCTCGATCAGATGGTACAGCTACACCGACGGTCATTGTCGATCCTCCCGAAGTTAGAATTATTGGGGTGGAAGGTGCTGGTACTTTGGAAGAGGAGGCAATTAGGATTTTAAATTCTGGAGGTGTTGCCTACATGTCAGGATGGAGGTTGGATGATGGTGATGGTCATATTTATATCTTTCCGACCTTTACATTACACAGCGGCGCTTTCAATTTAAACATTGGTCCTGGGAATGATTCTCCCATCGATTTGTACTGGGGACTTGAAGAACCTATTTTGAGTCCAGGAAAGATTCTTAAACTTCTGGACACCTCTGGTGAAGTGCAATCCACCTTTGAAATCCCTGAAACATAGCCGCTTGGATTTATCATAAATAATCTTGATATTACCTGCATTGAATACTCAGGTCATTCAGGGGTTTGTGGGATTATTTATCTTTTAAAATTTTTGTGATGAGACTTATCAGGTTGATAGAATGGTAGGGGTGTGTTTCACGAAAGTGGGCAATATACTAATCAGGTAGGGAAGGAGAAATATTCGGTGGGTTTGGCAGCGGCGTCGTCGCTGCCAAACCCACCTTCTCCTCCTCACTGAACATTAATTGCCTACCAAGTTGAAGTACACCCGAAAGGTTGAAAGTCCAAGGATAATTGTCCAGCAACGGATGAGAGGCAATTGAGAGAAATACGCAAATATTGTATGGCTGTCTGTAAATTCCTTCTCACAAGCAAAGTCTCGATTCGAAGTACACTGAACAAATCTATACAAGAGGCTGATGATTCAAATGACATGGTTCATTGCAGAGCGAATCTTACAAAGCGCCATTGAGGCGGGGACTTTCGATTGTTCCATTGAGAAGGGAAAACCTCTTCGGCTGCGGGAAGACCCCTTTACGAATCACGAGGATCGGCTTGCTTTCCATCTTTTGAAGGAGGCAGGAATGAGACCTGAGTGGATTGAGCTCGATCTTGAGATACGAAACAAATTGGGTCATGCCCGAGATGAGTTTTTGGATGCTTTGACGATTTATGGTGCGGAAGGGAATGGTTGGGTTAAAGCTTTAGATCAATATAACAAATGGATAGAAGAAATCAATCGCTCGATTCGAGAATTGAATCTTAAAGTCCCTCATCCTAGATTTCAACGCGCTTTGCTAAAACCAGATCATGGGGTTTATCAAGTACGACTACCACCTCAACAAATATAGGTCAGTTAATCGAATAATAGCATCCTCATAGAGGGAGCTGGCCTATTCCTATTCCGATGATTCCTTCTCGGCGGAAACTTCCTCTTCTTCCTCATCACCCTTTAACCCAGTTCGAAATTCTCGAATTCCGCGCCCCAGCTCTCCCCCAATTCGGCTCAGCCTTCCAACACCAAAGAGCAAAAGGACAATGACCAGGATGATAATAAGCTCAGTAGGACCGAGGTTCATGCGTGCCTCCAGCAATATTGTTTTCTCATTTACATAGCCATTATAGCATTATCCAAGGATACTATCGTGTTTTTCCAAGAACTAAAAATTTTGTTTCGGGAATGTATCTTTGAGCGAAAGGGAGGAGTGAGTCATTTCCTGGTCGGCTGTTGATCTTTCCGGAAAGAAGTTGTTCTCCCTTAGGGCCATTGGTAGATATCCTTTGTGATATCATAAGTTGATCTCAAATTCGTTATTCTTTCTTAAAGAACAGGCAGCAAATTCATCCTGGAAAAATCTCCAATTCTCGATGAAGAGAGTCTCCCAACCTCAATCCCTTCAGGATCAGGAATGAATCTTCTAAAACGGATAACAGTCCATCCCATTTTTTTTTCTATGAGCCCCGTCTTGGCTTTATTAGCGACAAATATCGCTGAGGTTGAGATGGGGGTGGTTGTCAGACCACTCCTTCTTTCAATATCCTTTTCCCTGATCCTCTTTTTTCTTGCATGGATCCTTTTTAGGGATACTCAGAAGGCTGCTTTGGTTACTTCCTTTTTGTTGATCCTCTTTTTCACCTATGGACATGTCTATCAGATGATCGAGTTAAAAGAGATCCTTGGGGTTAACATCGGTAGACATCGGTACCTTGTCCTTCTATATCTGGTTATTTGTATCGCGGGTATGTGGCTGATATTAAAAAAAGTGCATAAGTATGCTGATGCGACATTGATACTAAATGTCGTAGGTGTATTCCTATTGATGGTTCCCATTATACAAATGCTTTCTTTTACGTATCGGATCTCTATGGGCGAGGAAGCAGCGAACAAATTGAAAGAAACGACCATCCCTTCAGATATGCAATTACCTGATGCGTTACCGGATATTTATTACATCATCCTTGATACCTATACTCGAGAAGATGCCCTACTGCGCGATTTTCAGTTTGATAACAGTTACTTCATAGAATCATTAGAAGCATTGGGCTTCTATGTGGCAGATTGTAGCCGTAGCAACTACAGTTATACACAAGGCACAATCACAGCTGTACTTAATATGGATTATCTACATGATCTGCGAGATGAGTTAAATGAATTAGGTTTAGATATGGGTGATATTTGGGTCCTTTTAAAGCAAAGCTTGGTGAGAAGGAAGCTAGAGGATATAGGTTATAAAACAGTTGCCTTTGATACGGGATATGAATGGAGTCAATTGCACGATGCTGACCTCTACTTCAGGCTGGGGACAAATCCTTACAACCTACAAATGTCCAACCCCTTTGAAGCTATGCTTATTAAAAGTACAGCCGCGATCCTTCTGACAGAATCGCCATACTGGTGGATGTCAGAGAGAATGAAGGCTATCAATTTCCCCTATAGCAGCTATGTGCAAACTCAGCAACTTATTCTCAACCAATTGGCCGAGCTCCCATCCGTTAAAGGTCCCCAGTTTGTTTTTGCTCATATTTTGATTCCTCATGTCCCCTATGTATTTGATCCGGAAGGCAATATTCGCCAGGATCCTGGATATTATGGGGGTGTCTTAGCTGACCCACTCAACGAGAGTTATTTGGTGGATGGTTATACGGGGGAAATCCAATTCATCAATTCTAAAATGCTAGAAATTTCTGAAAAAATCATCAAGAATTCACAGCCATCTCCAATTATCATGATTCATGGTGATCATGGATTGAGAGACGAGAATCGGCTTCAGATCTTCAATGCATACTACCTACCTGAAGGTGGGAAGGCTGCTCTTTATCCAAGTATATCTCCAGTCAATTCCTTCAGAGTCGTCTTTGATACAACCTTCGGAATGGATTATGGCCTGCTTGTTGATGAGAGCTTTCTGGGGGATGACATCAAGAATCCAATCCCTGAAACATCTCCTCTCTGCAAGGAGATATCCAATACAACACAGTGATCTTATGGACACTAGTATCATTTTGTGAGGGGCAGCTTCGCCAATTTGTGAGGTGACCTCTTCTTTTAGATACCTTTTAATTTGCCAGGATCATTGTATAAGGCGTGAGAGGTGTCCTAATATATTTGTCGTAGAGAGATGGATAATAGAGGGTAATAACATAGAAGGATTTTAATACAGGTCTTTATTTCTTTGCAGTAACCTTAAATTTTTGTGTGAAAAGGCAGATGTTGATTGATAAGTTCTTGCGCCACTTCGTAGCGTCTGATACACTCGCACGGACTGTAGAATAAGCTTATCAATTAGAACTCCTATGAACCTAAATCTTCCGCTACCATTCATTTACCCAAAGGCCGGATGAGGTTCCCTTAATGTCACAAGCGCTCTATCTAAAATGGCGACCAAAAACATGGGATGAAGTTGTAGGTCAAGAGCATGTTATTCAAACCCTGCGGAACGCAGTACGCAGTAATAGAATTGCGCATGCTTATCTATTTGCTGGCCCCCGAGGAACTGGGAAAACAACAACAGCTCGCTTGTTGGCGAAGGCAGCTAACTGCTTGGCAGTTTCCTTGGAGGATCGCCCAGACAACCAGTGTCCGATGTGTCAGGCCGTCAATGAAGCTAGATTCTTGGATCTGATCGAAATTGATGCAGCCTCTAATACGAGTGTGGAAGATGTTCGTG
Source organism: Candidatus Altarchaeales archaeon WOR_SM1_86-2 (assembly GCA_001723855.1). The sequence goes on from MCBC01000079.1 coordinate 4,720, forward strand.
ATTTACGGGATAAAATTAATTTTTCACCTAATGAGGGTAGATACAAGGTTTATATCATCGATGAAGTTCACATGCTCTCTACAGCAGCCTTTAATGCACTTCTAAAAACATTAGAAGAACCACCTGCACACGCGATTTTTATCTTGGCCACAACGGAAGTTCATAAAATTCCTGCAACTGTCCTATCGCGATGTCAACGACATGAATTCAGACGGCTTTCAGTTAAGATGATTTTTGAATACCTAAAGGAGAAATCAGAAGCTGAAAATCTGCCTATTGATGAGCAAGCATTAGATTTAATCGCAAGGCAGGCGACGGGAAGTTTGCGTGATGGTATCTCTCTCCTGGATCAACTTACATCTACTGGGGATCGGATTTCACTTGAGCAGGCACAGATGATTTTTGGGACCGTTACAGGTCAGTCAGTGGCAGAAATTATCGAAGCCTTATCCACTCAGGATCCATCCCAGGGTTTTACTGCTCTCAACCGCACGATTGATGGAGGAGCAGATCCTCGACAGTTCGCACGGCAGATTGTGGATTATCTTCGTGGGATGCTCATGATCAAAATGGGTAATGCCCCTTTGGTTGATGCCTCCGCAGACACCAGGATTGAAATGGCTCGTTTGGTCGAAGAATTTGACATTGGTGACCTCTTGCATGCCTTGAAGGTTTTCAACCAGGCTGCGATGGAAAAGAGATCTTCCTGGATTCCTGGGTTAGCCCTCGAATTGGCTTTTTTGGAAGCCTGTCGCAGAGGTAATCCTGTTCAACAAGTGTCTTCATCATCTCACTTGACAACACCGCCTGCATCTAAACCTTCTACGCAGGATCCAGGTCACCAAAAACCGACAGGCTTCCACGCTGATTTTTCGCCCCATCAAGATCCTTCGATGACCAATGCTCCTTCTGAGACTCCTGCTTTTACAGTTCCGGATCTCCCAGGTGAACTCTCATTCCAGGAGATTCGTGGGCGTTGGAGAGATATACTGCAAGCTGTTCGTCAATATGACCCCCGTACCCAAGCCCTCTTAAATTCAAGCGTGCCGATGGGAGTTGAGGAGGATACCTTGGTGCTTGGATTTCGCAGTGACCTTCTTCGGGATAAGATGGAGAAGGACCATAACATCAATAATGTGTGTCAGGCTGCTGAGAAGATTCTGGGGAAATCCATTTCACTCCGCTGTATTTTAACGACTGCTTGGAAATCAGATCAACCAACAGAGGAACCACCACCCCCGATGGAAGAAGGGGGTATGGTTGCGACTGCGATCAAGGATTTTGGCGCTCAGGTTGTGGACATTGAACAACTGCCGCCAGATCCTGGGCCATAAAGTATCATATCCAGTTCACCTTTAAGTGTAGATGAATATCGAAAGTCGGAAGAACTGAGTAGTGTGTGAGATTGGGAATTAGAGAATGGAGATTGATCATTAGATACTATCATGATGTCCATCCAGCCCAATCTCTGATCAGCAATCTCTGAATTCTTAAAAATCATAACAAAAAAAGGGATTATTAAAGGAAGGAAGATGGCAAAAGGTAAACAGCAAGGACTTTCTGGGAAGGGGATGCTAGCTCAGATCCAGCGTTTGCAACAAGAACTTCAACAAGCACAAACCGAACTGGCG
>MCBC01000080.1 GCA_001723855.1 Candidatus Altarchaeales archaeon WOR_SM1_86-2
CTCCCCCCAATTAGTATCTGATTTGCATGTTAATGTCTTTGTTTGACCGGGACCTATATACGAAGAGTCGCTACCAGTAAGTGTTCTGTGTAATCCTTTAAAGTTACAATTAACATAAAAAGTACCCCCTTCTGAATCTATATTTTCTACACTAACACTTAAACATAGCATATAATTAAAAATAGAACCACAACTATGCGTATTAGCATTTTCAACTTTATATAATAAAGGAACTTTTTCAGAATATGGTTCTTGAATAGTATAAGGAACTTTTATTGCAAAACCTGCAATGATAAAGATAACAAGTAATACTATAATTGTTCTAATTATCACATCTGTTTCACTTATGGATTTTTTACCTTCATCTTTTTGTTCATCTATCGGTTTCTCTTTTGTTTTTTCATTTCCTCCGATATTATCCTCATTTACCATTTTTATTAACTATTTAGTAACTATATTAAATATAAAGATTAATAAAGAATATCGTCTTATCGTCCTGCATATTGGTTTTTTTAGGAGGATAATATTTTTTATCGTCCAAAACCGTTTTTATCGTCCACATATTACTTTATGGAAATTTTACAGAAAACCAATGCTCGGATACTAATTTCTTGAGTTTGATATTCTCAAAGAATGCGTTTTCTTCCGGATATTCGTTCGGATACAAATCCTTTATATCATCAACCAATCCTTCAGCAAGCAGCATAAGAACAGGATTATTTTTCATAACTTCTAGATTAATCTTTTCATCACGCCCCAGCAACTCCAGACCCAGCATTACACGATATACTCTTTTCACTTTGGATACTACATCAAGCCACCTATCCTCAGGAACACTATCAGGAATACTCTCAATAGCAATGTCTCCAAACTGTCCATCACCATATCCCGTATTACAGTATTCCTTTAAAATATTAAATCCCCGCACCCGTGAAATATAGGGGTCAGGTTCAAAATATTTATCTTCCTCTTTTGGTTTTGCAGGTTCTTTATCTTTTAATGTTTTTTTGCCTTCCTCTGTCAGAGTCCAGGATTTATCTTGTTGCATCTCAATTAATTTATATTTCTCCAGTTTCTTCAGGTGCGTTCTTGTCGTGTTGTAGTTGAAATTACCGGCAGTTGCGAGTTCCTGTCCGGACTTTCCGCCTTTTCCGAGTATTTCCATTACCCTTTTATCAAAATCGTTTATTTTCATTGTAATTAACATTTTGTTTTGTGTGTTTAAATAAAGCATCACAAAAACTTAACAAAAACTTCAAAATTCTACACAAAACCTTCAAAGAATCATTAACAAAAACTTCACAAAACCTTCAAAAATTTCTTAACAGAATTAACACATTGTTAAATAAAAAGTTTAATAAATTAGTTTAATATTTTACTATAGGTACATTTAGTTAGAGATAATAGTATTTTCAATTAAGTAAAACAATAGTTTAACATTTTGTTTATGTGGATACTACAATTCTAAACGAGTATATAACTTGATTAAGAAAGATTAGATTCTTTATCTTCCCAATAAAAAATCTAAAAAATCATCAAATTCTTCCTCACCACCAGCAAAACCTGGTAATCTGTGAGAAATACCCCTTTCAATATCAGTAATATCCACTTCAGCATCAAGAATTTCAGTTTCTATATATCCATCGTTACAAAAATAAACCTCTTTTATGAGATGGTCTGGAATGTTTTTTACAAACCTTTTAAATTCACCGGGATTTTCTGGAGGAAATAAAAAAAAATACGCATTCATAATATCACGCATTTTTTGAACATAGTTATCCAATATTTCTGGAAAAGTTGTGTTTCTACAACTAAATTTAAGCCACCCGATAAATGGACATTTTTCAGAATTAAAATCCAATTCTTCAGCAATATACTTGAATTTTAATTCAGGAATTGTTGTATTGTAACATTTTTTTGCTTTTAAAGTTGAAATGAGATTTATCAGATCATAACCCTGGTTTATATCCTCCCGTATTGTTTTAGAAGAATAAAGAAAGCCATACATCATATCAAGAAAAATTATTTTTTTGGGGGCAATCTGTGAGATCAGGAGAGGAACTTGATAAGGCAAAAAATCTTCTTCTGTTAAGGCGGTTTTTAAATCCTCAAAAATTTTTAATGCGTCCTTATCTCCTATAATGTCACCTACTGCTTTTTTATATTTCTCAAAATTTTTTTCCGATAATGAATATTTCCTTAAAAAAGCATAGATGATTTCAGGGTTTGCTTTGTGTTGCCATCCTCCTTTTTCCCCTTTTTTCTTATTTTTCTGTATGTATTCTCTTTTTATAAATTCTTTCTCTGCCATATCCTCTAAAATAGTGTTCAGTTTACCGGTATATGCACTAACGCTGTATAATGATCCATCCTCTTTTTTAATTATCCCTTTTTCAATAATCTCATCAGTTCGCAGTGGCTTATTTTCACATAAAAGACCAAAATATATTCTTGGATAGTTTCCTTTTTTCTCATGAGACATTTTTCTTAATACCAAATTCCCGCATTTATCTATGATATTTCCTTCACCATCCTCATCATACTTTTTTGCTTTGTTCTCCCTTACTAAATCATATTCAAATCCTTTAATGATTTCTTTTTCTTTCAACATTTTTTGTATAGTTTTAAAAAACTGTAAAAATTTTTAGGGTTGTAAAAAGTTGTGCATACTACATCTAATTAATAATATACATTAAAAGTTATTAAAAAGGTATATTTTTTCAAACTCAAAAATAACAAAAAATGAAATTATCTCAATACGCAAAAAAGGCAGGAATAACTTATAAAGCCGCTTACGAACAATGGAGGAAAGGAATCCTCAGGGGTTGTCAATTACCGACAGGAACAATAGTTGTTACTGATAAGCCAGAGGAATTGAAAAGGTTAATTAATGTAAAAAATGAATAAAGAGCAATTTGAAAAAATCGGAAAAGGAATAAGAGAAAATCCTCAAATCATGGACTCACTTGACCCCCTGCACCGATATTTTGCGGAAAAAATCTGGGCGAATGAGGGCAATAAGTCAGAGTCAAATAAAAATTGACAAATAAAAAGGGATTCGGACATCGCAGAGCGTGGCAGCCCGAATTTCCGAATCCCTTAATATCAAATAAAAATGAACAGTAATTATTTAGAAGGAAAGATTAATAAAGAGAAATGGATTAAATTTATTGAGGAGGAAATCAAAGCACCATATTTTCCGGTGAAAGATAAAATTCCACAAGTTGGAAAATGGAAACCTTATGAAAATAAAGAAATAACTGATTCTGATAAAAAAAGGTGGTGCAATGATAAAAATATAAACGGCTTTGGAATACTTGCTTACATGAACAATATAGCGGTTCTGGATATTGATTCAAAAGAATTATATGAGCATTTTTTTAAAGATGAGGAAACCTTAACAGTCCATACAGTTAATGGTGGCTGCCATTTATATTACCAAGAAGAAGAACCGAGTAATAGAGAAATTAAAGTTGACGGATGGGATATTGATATTTTAGGTAAGGGAGGATATGTGTCTGTTGGTGCAGGATATGAAGTTGTAAAAGATGTTCCAATCAAAAAAATTAAAAATGTAAAAGATTTTGCACTTTCTAAATTACAAAAACCACCACCTGTTGCAGATAATATCAAAGAATTTAAAGAAAAAATTGATATAAAAAAAATTTTAGAACACTACAACATCCCACTTATAAAAAAAGGAAAAAATCGGGTGGTGAACTGCCCTTTTCATGATGACAAAAATCCCTCTATGATTCTCAATAAAAAATCCAGCGTGTATTGTTTTGTATGTGGTAAACTGTGGGATGTTATTGAATTCGTAAAGGATAAAGAGGGAGTGGACTTTAATGCTGCGATTAAAAAGTTGGAGGAGATCAGCGGCGTAGAATTTAAGTTTAAGGACACAAATGAAAATGCAGAAAAACTAAAACCGAGTGATTTTCAGAAGGAAATTATTGGGATTGCAGAGGAGTATTGTGATTTTTTTAAAGACCAATATGGCGAACCCCACGCATCAATAAAGATAGACGAACATATAGAAATTTGGGCTTTGGAAAGCAAACATTTTGAAATGTGGTTATCAAAACAAGTATGGGATAAAACGGGTCATCCGATTAGTGATAATAGTTTTAAAGGTGCTATTAGAGTTCTAAAAGGAGAGGCATTATTTGGTGGGAACGAAAGGAAATTACATAACAGGGTATGCAGACAGGATGATTTTATAATTTACGACCTCTCAAATAATAAATGGGAAGCAGTGAAAATAACAGAAGATGGCTGGGAAATAATAGACAACCCTTTACTTTTCAGACGGTATTCGCATCAAAAACAGCAGATAATTCCTTCTCTTTTGAAAGGAGAGGGCGATGTAAAGAAAATATTTAAATATATCAATGTGAAAAGTGATGATGATAAATTGTTATGTCTCTGTGTTTTAATCAGTTCTTTTGTTCCAGATATTCCCCACATAATACCGGACGCACATGGTGTTAAGGGGTCTGGTAAATCTACTTTTTTAAAAGTTTTCAGAAAATTGATAGACCCAAGTCATTTGGATTTTGTACCTTCACCTAAAAATCCAAACGAGTTAGTCCAGATATTATCGCATCATTGGTGTTGTTACTTTGATAATATCTCATATATCCCTGATTGGCTAAGCGATTATTTATGCAGGGCAGTTACTGGAGATGGGTTTTCTAAAAGAGCATTATATTCAAATGATGAGGACATTATTTATAAATATCTAAGGTGCATTGGGTTAAATGGCATCAATATTTCTGCAACCAAACCAGATTTATTAGATAGGACAGTTTTAATTGGATTGGAAAAGATACCTAAAAACAAAAGGATGACTGAAGAAGAATTCTGGTCTAATTTTGAAAAAGATAAACCTGTAATTTTGAGGGGTATATTTGATACACTTTCAAAAGCCATAAAAATAAAAAAGAATCTTAAAAAATTTGAGGGAATTCCAAGAATGGCAGATTTTGCTCTATGGAGTGAAGCAGTAGCACAGGCACATAACTATCATAGAGGGATATTTTTACAAACATATTATAGAAATATTGAATTACAAAACACTGAAGCAATTGAAGGACATCCAATAGGATTGGCTATTTTGGAATTGATGAAAGAAAGAGATAAATGGGAAGGAACAGCAACCGAATTACTCTATGAATTAACAGAAATAGCAAAAACCCTGAAAATTGATACTAAAGGAAAGGGGTGGGTAAAACAACCTAATGTTTTGAGCAGGAAAATAAAGGAAATTGAAAGTAATTTTGAGGATGAGGGGATTAAAATAACGAAAACAAAAAGCGGAAATAGAACCCTCACTATTGAGAAAATCAAAAAGGGCGATGAAAATGATGAGGGCGATGGGAAAAAACCATCGTCCAATGAAAATCAACATACTGGGACGATGGACGATATGGGCGATAATTCTCCAAAACTTTATAATAATAATGAAAAAGTTGATGAATTATATCCCGATGGAATCACATCACATCCAAGAGTCAAAGCAGATAAAGCCAGAAAAGCGAGAGAACAAGAAGGTATAAAAGGAAGTGAAACCACCTTAAAAATGATTTCTGAAGAAGACGCTGTTTTATCTGCCCATGAGTCAATCAAAAAGAAAAATAAAGGGGCTGAAATAACTCTTGCTGAAATTTCAAATTATGTAAGGAAATTTTATTATCCAGAGATCACGGAGGATTTTATAATTCAAACCATCAAAAAAAATAAAATTGATCCAAACCATTTTGTCAAAGCAGACCATGAAAAATTGAAAAATACCTGAAATTATGGTGATTTTCCTAAATGCTTTATAAAGGATGGAAACAAAATATAATCTATAAACAAAAAATGGAAATTCAAATAAAACAAAAAATGACTGCTGAGGGCGATGGCAATTGTCGGGTCTCCGTTACTCGTAATGATGAGAAAGGCACGACACGGGTTTATGCGAAGAACTGCAAGTTCCCGGAATTCTTGGAGCAATTAAAGCAGGCAGAAGTCAAAGGTTCTTAATGAACAATCTAAAAACTGAAAAAATTGAATCTCGCTAAAATTATCATAGGTAGTTTAAAAAAGTGATAGTAAAAATGATTATGAGGTATGGGTAAAAGACATCAACTGCGTGGATTTTGCCGTTTTTATTCTTTAACTTCCCGGATTATGAGTGATCCATCAATACCCTCAATCAAAGATAATTTAGTTCCCTGCTTCCATCCTTTCTGTTTGTATATGTCTCTGGGAATTACTATAAATCCAACTCCATCATTCTTTCTAATCTGAAATTTTGGCATTTTTTAGTTTATTTTATA
>MCBC01000081.1 GCA_001723855.1 Candidatus Altarchaeales archaeon WOR_SM1_86-2
ACGGGCTCATATGTGACAATTGCAAACTCTTATATGAGATCAAGGATGACATACCAATTATGCTAATAGATGAGGCAAAGAAAATAGAAGATTGAATTTATGGCCCATGATTTTATAAGGAGTCAAGTCAGCAGGCTAATGAAAAATGGAAAAATTCCAAGAACCAGCAAAAGAAATGGTGTTTGATGCCTATCCTTCTCCAGTGGAAAAGGTACGCGAGTATACCCTCCGGCACTCAAGAAACACAAAAGTTAGGGGGCATTACTATAGCAGGATAATCATTACCACTCTAATATTTTTTGCCCGCCGTCTTTCCTGGGGAAGTGCTTATCGGATTGGCACCTGGATCGGGAAACTATTCTACTATTTCAGAGTCCGCCGCAATGTGGCCATGACCAATCTCGATATTGTGTACGGTGATAAAAAATCCACGGAAGAAAAAGATCATATTTATCGAGAGTCTATGATCAATTGTGGGCGATTGATCATCAACTACATGCGTCTTCCATACATGGATGAATCATTCTGGCGAGATAAGTGCGAATGGAAAAACGAATATGTTTTGCAGGAAGCTCTCAATCGAAAAAAAGGCGCCTTGCTCATCAGCGGTCATATCGGAATGATGGATTTGGCTGGGGGAAAGCTCGGAATGTCCGGGTACCCGGTTGCAGTGGTCGGTAAAAGAATAAGGAATCCTGTTTTAGACAAGCTTTTTGTTGATATCAGAAATTCCATGAACCTAGGGACCATCAAACATCGTGATTCCATGAAACGCATCCTAGAAGGGATACGACGGGGAGAAGCTATTGCCATGGCCCTTGATCAGAATATGAAGCCAAGTCAGGGTGTATTCATAAATTGGATGGGGAGGATTGCTTCCTCTGTTCGATCTGCCGCTTATGTTGCAAAAAAGACTGGCGCGCCAGTGATCGCTGGATACCTCTTTCAAAAGGGTCCGGATAGATTTGAGTTGGTTGCAACAGAAGAGGTTCATTGGGAGCCGTATCCAGATGATCCAGAAAAGGAGATTCTGATGAATACCCAAAAACAGTCCGATGCGATCCAAAAAATCATTTACGAACACCCGGAGTTGTGGTTCTGGATCCACCGGCGATGGAAAGTCCAGCCTGAAGGTGTGCCCAGTCCCTACAAATAAGTTGTGATGAAGCAGAACTGTTCGGAGATTAAGAGAATCCTGATCATTCAGTTCAGGCCTTTTGGCGATGTGTTATTGGCCACGTCCTATTTGGGAGCCTTAAGAGAATCATTCCCTAGGGCTGACATCGATTTCCTCGTAAAGGAACCCTACCAGGAAGTTTTGGATAAGAATCCTTATCTATCAAATGCTATCTCTTTTCCCCAGGAAAAGGGTATCTCCTATATCTTGGGGAGAGCAAAGCTTATTTTCGACATTCGCAAAAGAAAATATGATTTGATCATTGATCAGCAGAATGGAGTGGGTTCAGGTCAGGTACTCTTGTTCAGCGGCGCAAAATATAGATTGGGGTGGATGGATGGGAAATGGAAATTCATTTATAATCTAAAAGGGATAAGGGGGGCGGCACGCTATAGGGCTTCCCAGAACTTTGATATGCTTCACCCCTTGGGAATAGAAGAGCAAACGTATGAGCTTTTTTACCACATTAGATCGGAATCCATCGCCTATATTCAAAACTGGTTAAACGAGAATCATTTAACTAATAACGATATCATTTGTATAGCGCCTGGAAGCCCGCGGGCTAGAAAGAAATGGGATATCCAGTGCTATGTGAGACTAACGGATCTGATCTTAGAGTACACCCAATACAGTGTTATCATTTTATGGGCGCCGAATGAATTAGAAGATGCTCAAACAATAATATCACAAACCAAAAAGAAGCCTTTTTTAGCGCCGCCTACCAATTTTAATCAAGCTGCTGCCTTTCTTAAAGAGTGTAAATTGTTAATCTGCAATGATGGAGGCCTCAATCATCTTTCTGTGGCTGAAAAAATCCCATCCCTGGCCATTTTTGGGAATACTTCACCAGTACACTGGTCACCTGCAGGAGTTTTCCCACATCATTACCACTTGTATAATCCAGAATGGAATCGGATGTCGGATAATAGTTTTGGCATTACCCCAGAAGAGGTATTTCGTAAAGTTCAGAATATCCTCAGAGAGGTGTAAGGCAATACATTCGAGCACATAATGAGTGCATTGACTTAAGCGATTGCCAATTTTGTTTTTGTTTCACACATAGATCAAGAGTCTTAAAAAGCAATGAATATCCTCTATATCTCTTCAAAAAAACGATGGGGCGGGGTATCAAGCTGGATGCATAGAACTGCACTTGGTCTGGAGAGAAAGGGTCACAGTGTGTGGATACTGGCCCACCCCAATGGCCGTTTCATCAAGTCTGCGCCTAGGGGATTGAAACTGGTGCCAAAAGGAATGGGCATGGATTACAATCCAGTAGTGATTTATTTTCTCGTGCGTTTTATAAAGAAGAACCGAATAGATTTAGTTGTGACAAATATCGAAAAGGAAGTCATTGCAGGCGGAATCGCGGCCCGGATATGCGGAATTCCAAATATTCGCAGGGTAGGGCGTGAAGATGATTTCAGCGAAAGATTTAAGGTCAAATGGCATCATCTTCTTCTGGTTGACCAATGCATTGTCCCTTGTAATTTGGTACGAGAAAATGCCATGAAAAGAGCTAGATGGCTGAACGGATCCCAGTTTACCACGATCTATAATGGCAGGAATTGTAAATCCTTTTCAGCGGATGAAATTAAAGAGCGGAGAAAAAAATGGGGGCTATCTGATAAAGATTTCATTATTGGCACGACTTCTCAATTGTCTGAAATCAAAGGGATCGAGAGCTTGATTCACGTATTCCATAGGATATTTAAGAAATATCCGAACTGCTATCTTGTTATTACCGGAGAGGGAAAAGAAAAAGAAAACCTGGAAAAGATAGCAAGGGAATTAGATATATCAGAGCATATCATCTTTGGCGGTTTTACCCAAAACCCGATGCAGGCTGCCGCAGTTTATGATATTGCGGTTTGCAATTCTCAATTTGAGGGATTCCCCAATACCGTTGTTGAATATTTTGCAGTTGGAAAGCCGGTAGTGACAACCGATGTGGGTGGTGTGGCTGAAATGGCAAAAAACGAAGAAAATGCTCTATTGATCCCCTGCGGCGATGACGTACAATTATATGATAAAATAGCATTATTAATTGAAGACAGCGAACTACGAGAAACGCTGGGAAAAAATGCAATGAATACAATCAAGAAGGGTTTTTCAGAAAAAATTATGCTCGAAAATTTAGAGGCGCTGTTCAAGGATAGTATTCGCAAAATTAATTTCTCAAACTGAATATTTTATGACTTTATATACTTCTTCAGGAGTTAATGTCTTCATACAGTCAAAATGCCTTTTTGGGCATTTTTTATCGCCATGCAGGGAACAGGGAGAGCACTTTATGTCTTTGTGCAAGATGATTGAATTCTCATCATATTCAAACATCCCCGGATCAGTAGGGCCAAAAATCACAAAAACCTTTTTGCCGACGCCTCTTGCTATGTGAAACGGCGCAGAGTCATTCGTGATAACATAGTTTGATTTTGAAATCAGGGCTCCGCTTTCTTTTAAACTCAATTTTCCGGCCAGATTTTTGCATCTCTCGCCTATTTCTTTTCTTATATATTCAAAATTTTTATATTCGCTTTTTTCGCCAATGAGTATTATATTCTCTGTTAATCTTCTTCCGAGCTCTGCAAAATATTCCTTCGGCCATTTTTTGGTACTATTTCCCGCACCCGGTGCCATAATAATGAAATTGTTAAAATGCTTTACACTTTCAATATCTTCTTCTTTGAAATCAAATTTCAGTTTTTCATGGGTATAGAAGATTCCGAGTTTTTTCAAGGGCCTAAAATAGTTTCTTACAATGGTATCATCGACATGGTATTGGATGAGTCTGAGCCGAACACAAAGAGTTTTCCACCACGACCTTTTTTTGTATCTCAGAACTTTATTCCCTATGATTCTGGAAATTAAAATAGACCTTACTTTGGAGTGAAGGTCGATAATTATATCATATCCATTTTTTTTCAATTTTCTGGAAAATTTTATGATCCCCCAGAGACCTTTGTATTTTTCCTTTTCAAAAAGAATTAAGTTGTCAATACAACTATTTCCGCAAATTCCATCCTTGAATTTATCCATCACCAAAAAGTCAAGGGTTGCCTCCGGATATTTATCCTTTACTGCCTCCAAAACAGGCGTAGTAAGCACTATATCGCCGATTGAGCTTAGCCTTATGATCAGTATTTTCAAATTTATGTTTTTTTCCTTCTAATTTTTCTCTTGAGTCTTCGCCATGACCAATACAAATCGCTATACTTTTGAGCGATTTTGTAGGAAAAAGAGGATCTTGAAAAGTCAAAATGCTCATCAATGCCTTCGGCACTTTTTTCTAAATAAATATATTCATATGCCTTTGAAATGTTTCCCAGCCATATTCTTTTCGGATTACAATCTATCGTTATGACTTCTTTCCCGTTATACAGAAAATTCCGTATTTGAGCATCGCCGTGGAGCATATTCTTAGCATGGATTTCCTTCAGCTTCTGAACGGCCAATGCATAATGTTCTTCTGCACATGGTTCTCCTTCTTCATATTCAAATAATATCCAGGAATCAGATACCATGCCAAAAACTCTCTTCTCGATTGCCATTACCGGGTTATTTGTTCTGATTCCCACATTATTCAATCTTTCCATATTTAAAATTGCCTTGAAGGCCTCTCCATTTCTAAACAAGGTTGTAAACCTTATCCATTTTCTCCTGTTTTTTTCTAGTGGGGACTTTAGAATTAACTTCTTCCCCATATGGGTTACGAGCAATACTAAACTTCTTTGATCATTCTTCAGTTCCTTTAATATAAGTAAGTTCTTAGAATATATTATATTATCGATAAAATCATACAGATACTTCTCTCCTGTATAAAGCACGTTCCATTCTTTATATTTTTCTTTTATCACTTTATTCCCTTTTTACTGTAGAGGTTTATCCTGAGCGAGGGTATTTGAATAAGCGGGATGAAGCATATTTTTAGAAGGCCACACCTGAATAATATAAACTTTTGGAATTATTTTGCAACTTGACACTACAGCATCATCTTTCGATATCTGACCACAGAGGTGGAAAATCCAAATTTATAGGTGCCCAAATCAGTAACAACACACTCACGCATTATTAGGTAGTATATTTTCTGCGAAAGGCCAGACGAAGTTTCAGGATTAGAGGAGCGGGATGATAGCGATTAATACTAATTCTCTCTATTGCCAGGTTTTTATTGGAAAGCCCTTGTTTGTCTTTTTTAGATAAAAATCCTAGGGAATAACCTGTCTCAGCACAAAAGCGCATCACACGCTCATCGGTCTTGCCGTGTGGATAGGCCAGGGCAACAATTTCCCTGCCAATAGCCTCTTCCAGTATCTTACGAGACCCTTTCAGCTCATGCCGAAGCGAGGTATCATTAAGGCAGGGCAGCTTAGTATGGGTCAAGCCATGGGATTGTATATCATGACCCTTTGCCACCATTTTCTGCAGATCCTCAGCACTCATTAGTGGATAACCCTCACCGCACGTTCCTACAAGCCCGAATGGATCTCCTAATTTCCCGGCAGTGATAAATACTGTAAGCTTAAGGCCCAGAGATTCCGCAATAGGCATAGCCTGAACAAAGGTGTCCTGGTAACCGTCATCAAAGGTAATAAGGAGTGGCTTTAAGGGCAACGTAATTTTTCCTTGCTTAGCAAGGTATAACTGATAGACAGTGATAGAATTATATCCCCATCGCTTAAGCCAGAGCCATTGACGGTAGAGTGTCTCTTTGGGCACGAAATAAGAGGTCTTCTCAGGGCTGAGGTTTGTGCCCACTAAATGGTAGAGCAGGGCTGTTATTCCCATTATCTCTTTTGCCTTGATTTACTTGTCACCTGTATCATAGATGCCGATTAATGCCTGTCGAAGTGGTGGTAATCTTCCTCCGAATAACTTCCTTTCTTCGCTCTCTAATTCTTTGGATTCCTTCTTTAGTTTTATAGGGACGATTATGATACAGGTGGAAAGTGATAGCTGCGTAACGGATTTGAATGCCAAAGATCCCTGAATTTTTTAATCTTTCTCCAAATTCCCGATCAGCACCTCCATATTTAAGGGTTTCATCAAATCCATTCACTCGAAGTACATACTCTTTAAA
>MCBC01000082.1 GCA_001723855.1 Candidatus Altarchaeales archaeon WOR_SM1_86-2
TTCAGTATAGATGAGACCCGGGAGTTTTTGACCGAACCAATAGAGGGAACAGAATTAACTGTCGCGTTTACAACGGACTCTATAACTTATTTACATAATAGAACTGATGGGCATCCTTATTTTCTGGCGTTTATCGCTCAGAGACTTGTTGACCTCATGGATTCGGGAAAAATAAATATTGAATTTATTGAGAAATACTGGGAACTGATTTTTAAGGAATTAATTGAAGAAAAATTTGAGAGAGACATCGGCGGGGTTTCGCCGGAAAAAGAGAAACTTTTAGTTGAAATCGCAAACATGGATGAGGATCTGGTGGTGCCAAAGGATGCCGGCGGACTCCGTAAATATTATCCAGATCTAACTCAGGATAATCTTTTAACGAAGGTTGGTAGAGGAAAATACAGGTTGTATCATCCTCTTTTCAAAGAATATCTAAAAATGAAAAACTTAGAAGAAAAATAAAACAATCAAAAGTACCAAAAGTACCAAAAGTACCAAAAACTTGTTACTTCCAGCGGAGCAGGGAAATGAGAATACTTGAAAAGGAAAAAACCAACACTTTTAAACCCGGAAAAATTTTGAGAGAACTTAAAGATGGACCTAGATGAGATTGAAAAACTATTGAAAGAAGGAAAAATACAAAAATGAGCAAGAAAGCAGAATATAAAGTCAGGATAAAAGATATGCCTGAAGATGAAAGACCGAGAGAAAGGTTAATAAAATATGGCCCAAAACATTTAAGCACTGCTGAATTGCTGGCTATAATCCTGAGGGTTGGAACCCATGAGATGAATGCTGTTGATTTTGCAAAGGAATTGCTTGATAAATATAATTTACCATCGCTTGCTAAGTCCAATGTAATTGAATTAAGAAAAACCCTTGGAGTTGGAGACGCTAAAGCATGTCAGATTATCGCGTGCTTTGAATTAGGCAGAAGATTGCTTACCTATGAGTCCAAACCGCCAATTAAAACAGCACAGGATGTAGCGGACTTATTCATGCCAGAATTGCAATATTTAAAGAAAGAGAATTTTAAAGGTGTCTATCTGGATTCAAAAAACAGGGTGATATGGGATGAAACCATTTCCATAGGAACTCTAAATGCCAGTATTGTTCACCCAAGAGAAGTATTCAGTACAGCACTTGTAAAAAGTGCCAATGCCATCATTTTAGTTCATAATCATCCATCAGGAGATCCGACCCCAAGCAGTGACGATATTGAAATAACAAAAAAGATGATTGATGCAGGAAAATTAATGGATATTGAGGTTCTGGACCATATAATAATCGGGGAGGGTGAATATGTGAGTTTAAAGGAGAGGGAATTAATATAAAAATGACAGAGCAAAGAACAATATACGGTAAAGAAAAATTAGTTGAAAAAGCAAAAAAAGAAGGGTATGTAATAGATTATGCAACCGGGAGAGAACTAAGAGAAAGACCGGAGGAAGAAGCAAGACAAATCTTTGAAAAGAAATTAATAGACGAATACGGTTACTCAAAAGAGCAAATCGAGATAGAATTTCTAATACAGAAAGGCAGCCGGAAAATCGGACCCGCAGACATAGTTGTTTTCAAGGATAATAGAAAAGCATTTGATAATATTTACATCATTGTTGAAACAAAAAGAAAGGATATAAAAGACGGGATTGATCAACTAAAATCATATCTCAGCCCCACTTCCGCTGAATTTGGAGTTTTATTTAATGGAAAAGACATGCCGGTCTATCTCCAGAATTTAAAGAAACATCCTCATTTCAAGGGAATTCCCGATATACCAAAGAAGGGAGAAACATTGGAAGACGTTGGTTTATACCAGAAGAAAGACCTGAGACCCGCAACAGAATTAAAATCTGTTTTTGAAACCTGCCACAACTACATCTATGCAAATGAAGGATGGTTAAAAGAAAAGGTCTTTAATGAAGTTTTAAAATTAATTTTCATTAAAATGGCTGATGAAAAAAGCCCGGAACCCAAATGCGAATTCAGGATTACAGATAAAGAATTAGGCGAATTAGAACATGGAAAACAGAATGGATTTATGGATAGAATACTGAAACTTTTCCAGAAAGTTAAAGCTCAATATTCAGATGTTTTTGAACCGGATGAAAAAATCAATGCGAAGCTGTTAACGGTGGCTTTTGTAGTAAGTCAGCTGCAAAAATACAGTCTGGTTAATACTTCTGTTGATGTTAAGGGAACGGCGTTTCAAACTTTTGTATATGCTCACCAGAGGGGAGAAAGAGGAGAATTTTTCACGCCGCACCCGGTAGTTGAACTGGCAGTAAAAATGTTAGACCCGAAATACGGCGAAAAGTTTACTGACCCTGCCTGCGGTTCCGGCGGTTTTCTTGTTAGCGGGATGAACTGGGTAAAAGAGAAATTTATTAAAGATAATCAACACAGAAAAGATAAAGCAACCGAGTTTCTGAAAGAATATGCACGCGCTTATGTTTCCGGGATTGACATCAACCCTGATTTAGCAAAAGTCGCAAAAATGCACATGGTCTTACATGACGACGGGCACACGGGAGTTTTTTCAGCCAATACCTTAGATAGTTGGGATACTGTTTTGAATGTCGCACGAGAAATGGGAGTTCCCAGAGCTATTCAACCTCAGCCGGACACTTTTAAAGTGCTGATGACCAACCCGCCGTTTGGAACTAGGGGCAAGGTTACAAACAAGAGAATTTTACATGAGTTTGATTTAGGTTATAAATGGGAGCAAAGTAAAGAAACCGGAAAATGGGAAAAGGCAAACACATTACAAAACGGGCAGGTTCCGGATATTCTATTCATTGAGAGATGCTTACAATTGTTAGAAGATGGCGGCAGGATGGCTATTGTTCTTCCAGACGGTGATTTAACAAATTCAAGTTTAGGTTACATAAGAGAGTTCGTTAAACAAAAAGCAAGGATTTTAGCGGTTGTTTCTATTCCACAAGAAACCTTTATTCCTCACGGCACGGGCGTTAAGGCATCTGTTTTGTTTTTACAGAAATTGAATAAAGAAAAATTAGAAGAATTGAAGGATAAAGATTATTCAATCTTCATGGCAATCTGTGAAAAAATTGGCTATGACATAAAGGGGCGAACAGTCTACAAGAAAGATGAGATGGGAGAATTTATATTGGATGACGAAGGAGAAAAAATAGTGGATTCGGATATTCAGGAAATTGTAGATGCTTTTGACAAATTTAAGAAAAAATATAATTTGAAGTTTTAGAAATGATGGAAGAAAAGACAAAAGAAAGAGCATTACTATTAATGCGTTTTTATTGGGAAGATGAAATTTACCGAATAGGTAGAGAGTTAAATATACTTTATTTCAATAAATTTGAGAAGTATTGGGATATTGATAAGTATCAAGGTGCATTAGAGATTTCAAAAATAATCACAGATGATTCATTGTTCCAAATAATAAAAGCAAACCCTCCAAAATATAGACTAAGTTTAGGTGGTTTTCAAGGAAAATATTATACTGCGACGGAAAAGGGTAAAGTTGAAATAGCAGATTCTTGGGACAACGTGAAAAAAAATGTTCAAGAAGTACTTGATAAATGGGGTGAAAAAGCTTATGGACTTCTGCAAGCAATAATCAATAAAGGAGGAACTGCAAGTTATTTTGATCTCATCCATGAGATAGGAAAAGTCATTGGATATGCATATATTCCATCCATCCTTTTACCTAGTTTAAGGCCATTCAAACTAATTTTCAAAACAGGGAGTAATAAATATCCTGATTGGACGATGCCCCAAGAGATAATACCTATTGTGCAGCAAGAAATTAAATCTTATAAAGAAGCAGTAAAGGAAAAACCCGCCAGAAAAGTAAAGCCAGAAAAAATAACCCCGAGTGAGGCTAAGATCAATATGGATTTGCTTCTATTGGAGCGCAAACTGTTTGAAACAGTTGAGAATATAGCTAACAAAATGCGAGAGATAAATTTTATATTTAGAGGTAAGTTTGATACTGTTTGGTTTAAAGACAATAATTTAGCCATTCTGGACATAAGTAAACCTTGTAGCCGTGAAGAAGAGTTTACTAATCGGATATTGAGTTTGAGTACTTTCATTAGTGAAGTAGAAACTAAGAAAATCAAAGAATTTTTAGGTGGAAGTAAATTATCAGGATCAATTAATTTATTAGAAACGTTCTTAGACAAAGTTAGTCTGAGTTATGACAAAAAATGTATAGGAGATTTGAGAAAAATTCAATATTTGAGAAATAAGAAATATCCTGTTCATGCAGATGATAAAAAATTTATGGAAGCGTTGAATCATTTTGGATTTTCCAGTTTTCCACCGGATTGGGAAGAACTATGGGAGACCATACTTCAAAGATACTTAAAAAGTTTAGAAAAAATTAAAGAATCTCTTGAATCATGCAATTTAAAACAAATCAAAAAATGCTAAAATGCCAATAGTATCAGAAACTATATATCAACAATTAGAAGATAGAATTGATGCAGAGTACTATAAACCAGAGTATTTAGCGTCTGAAAAATTACTTTCAGAATACAAAAAAATTAAATGTTTAGGGGAAATTGTCCACTCTTTTGCTAACGGCGTTGAGATTAGAGATTTTGTAGATGATGGTGTGCCTTATATTAGGGTATCTGACACAAATAGAGAATTTTTTGTAGATATTTCAAAAACCGCTTTTATTAGAAAAAATGATGCGGACAAAGTAAAGAAAAAAGTGGCATTGGAAATCGGGGATATTCTAACAAATAGATCTGGGACACTGGGTTTCAGCCATATAGTTACAGAAGAAATCAAAAACAGTATCATAAGTTCTCATATAATCCGATTGAGTGATATATCAAACGATATAAATCCATATTTTATAGTTGCTTTTTTGAATTCAAAATATGGCAGATTACAGATTCTAAGAAGAAATAATGGTGCAGTTGTTCCAGAAATAAACCAACCTGCTTTGAAATCTGTAGTTGTTCCAATTCCGCCAAAACCCTTCCAAGAAAAAATAGAAAAACTCGTAAAAGAAGCACACGCAAAAAGAACATTAACAAACCAGAAATACAAAGAAGCGGAAGAGCTTTTATATAAGGAATTAAGAATTGATAAATTAGAGTTAAGGCAGGATAAAACATTTGAGACTACTTTTTCTGATGTTGATAAGAATATGAGGTTTGATTCTGAGTATTACCAACCCAAGTGTAATGAAGTAAAATCAAGATTGGATGAGTTATCTAATAATTATGATGTTGTAGAACTCAAAAAAATTGCCAATCTAACAACAGGAAAACAACAAGAAACCTTTAAAGAATTAACTGGCGGTGTCCCATTCTATAGCATTAAAGATATTGAACAATCATCGTTTAGTAATGCAGACTTTAGATATATTAAAAAAGATGATCATAAGCGGATGAAAAATTCGGCATTAAGAACTAATGATGTTCTTCTTGCCATTACCGGTGCAACAATTGGAAAGACAGGTATTTTCCTTGAAAACGCAGGGAATATATCAGGGGATTTAGCAAGAATCAGGATGAAGGAGGGTGTTAATCCTTTTTATGTTCTTATATATTTAGAGAGTTTATTTGGGCAGTTACAAATAAATCAATATATTTATGGGGCGACTAACAAGCATCTTTCACTTAAAAGTGTTGAAAACATCATGGTTCCAATCATCCCGAAACCGAAGCAAGAGGAAATTTCAAATTTAATTAAAGATTCCTTCAAATTAAGGAAAGAATCAAAACTGCTTTTAGATGAGGCAAAACAAAAAGTTGAGGATTTAATTGAAAAAGAATAAACAAAAAATGACCAGACCAGACCACAAAAATCCGTTAATCTCAAATAAAATTAAAATTTAATAAATTAATACAAAACACAAAAAATGCCAACAAAATTAGACCCATGGGGTTCAATGAAAATAGAAAACTACGAGAAGTTATTTTCCGACTTCGGAATTGAGCCGTTTGAAAAATTTAAAGAAAAATTTAAAGACAACAGGTATGTTAGAAGAGGAATCATATTCGGTCACAGGGACTTTAACAGGATCGCAAATGCCATTGAAAAAAAAGAAAAGTTTGCAATGATGACTGGTCTCATGCCTTCCGGGAAATTTCATTTCGGGCATAAGATGGTTGCGGAAGAGATTATCTGGTTCCAGGACCAGGAACTGGGTGCAGAGACCTATGTGTGCGTTGCGGACATTGAAGCATACAACATGCGGGATATTGACCTCAAGCAAGCAAGGAAACTTGCGGTTGAAGAATATTTATTAAATTACATTGCACTGGGCTTAAAGGAAAAGAATTTAAATTTTTATTTCCAGAGCAACTATAAAATTCCTTATTACAGGTTCAGAGATACGCTTTCAAAGAGAGCGACTTTCAATGAACTCAAGGGGATTTACGGTGAATTATCGCCCGGGAAGATTCTTTCGGTTCTTACGCAGGTTGCAGATATACTCTGACAAGAGATATTGCCGCTAAATTAAATTTTATTTTACCGTCGTCAACATATCACAAGTTCATGGAAGGACTGCAAGGAGGCAAGATGTCTTCTTCTGACCCGAAATCTTATATTTCATTAACAGAAAACCCCAAAGACGCGGTAAAAAAAATAATGCGCGCAAAAACAGGAGGAAGAGCGACAGCCGAGGAGCAGAAGGAACTTGGCGGGATTCCGGGGCAGTGCATGGTCTATGAATTTTTTGTTTATCACCTGATTGATGATGATAAAGAACTTCATGAAATTTATCATGAATGCAAATCGGGAAA
>MCBC01000083.1 GCA_001723855.1 Candidatus Altarchaeales archaeon WOR_SM1_86-2
CATATTACTAAAATTAGTAATATGAAAACTCAAAAAATAATGGCCAATTATGAGCTAAAACAGTTGCCAGAGAATCCATAACTGAATTTCTGATAAAACCTATTGCGAAAAATGGGCATAGTTACGGTTTGATGTAAAAATTATTTTGAACCGTATCTAAATGAAAAAATCATGACCTAAATTTTAAACGAAGAAGTTGGCTTTACCTTTGCCTCTTCCGTGTCCTTCACTGCATCAAGAAATTCATCCAAATTTGTCGTAGCGACTTTAACCGTTAAATCCCTGCTTCCATAATAAACAAACAGATTGTCCTTTATTACGACCGCCCCGCATGGATAGACTATGTTGCAGTCGTCCTCTTCGGGTTCAAGAACCGGCTCTTTGGCCCTGTATAAAACCCTAGTTGGATCATCAAGGTCCAGGAGCATGGCTCCCACCTTGTATTTATAATGATGGCATTTATCGCCAACCCCGTGGTATATAACAAGCCAGCCATCCTTTGTTTTTATGGGAGTGGGTCCTACCCCCACCTTTCTGCTGTCCCACATATCATCCCTTGGATTGATTGAAAACTCTCCTTTTAACCACTTTGTTTCTCCATCGAAATCCAGATCGTCCGCGAAATCTATTAGAATTGACGGGAATACGCGGTGGAATATCACGTATTTATCGTTAACTTTCTCAGGGAGAATCGCTGCGTTCTTATTGATGACGCCAGGCGGTGAAATGAAGACGGGTTTCTTCCAGTTCCAGTCACCCTTCAGGAAATCAGCGGTTTTTACCGAAGTAATGGCAAGCCGGGGATGATTTTTGCCGTCGAAATGCACGAAGGGTACGTAGAAGCGGTCATCTATCTTTGTGATCCTGGGGTCCTCACATCCGCCGTACCATCCTCCACCGGAGCTGTAGACGAGCCTGCCCCTGGTTGTAGGGGGTTCCTCCCCCCTTATGTCATCCAACACAAAAATAGGTTCGTCCACTCTTTCGTCTATGGTGACGCCATCTTTGCTGGAGGCGTACCCCAGAACAGACCTATTCGTATCCCCGATAGCCCTGTAGATAATATGTACCCTCCCAGATTCATAGATCGCTGCGGGGTTAAATGTTGCACATGACTCCCATCCGTTTGTCGTCGGTCGTAGTATAGGATTCCCGTTGAACGCTCTCAGGTAAGCTTGAACTCGCGACAGCGTAGATAAGGTAGCCTTTTTTTCCTTAATTTTATTATCTATTCTCCGCTCCACTATATGTTTTACCTGTCTATTATTTTTGATTAAACTTCGCAAAACTTTTTTTAAAAGTTTTGGAACACAAAATTTTTTAAATTTTGATGTTTTTTTAAAAGTTTATTATATAATATATATACGCATTACGAGAATAAAAATATATTCGCAACATCTCGATTTAGTTTTCTGTTCCAGAAAAGATTTTTGGCAATTTTGCGGAAAAACCGGAATTTCTTTTCTGATTCAAAAAAGTACCGGGGGGTATCTGTCAATTGTTAAAATAAAAACAACCTTTTCTTTTTTGATGTGCAAAATTTTCCTGAAAGTTTTGACACCCAAAAATGCTTTGCGTTTTTTAGAAAAAAAAGAAAACGCTGACGAAAAGATCGCAAAAGTGCAAAGCAAGTTTTTCGAAAAAACCAATATAGTTTACAATACAATAAAAAAGTGAAAGATTCTTAAAATAAATCTTTCAAGTTAATCTTATATTTCCCCAGCTTGCCGCCGTAGTTGCCGGCAGAAATCTTAACGATCCCCGGAACCGTGCAGGCTGCTTCGATTCCAACCCTTGTCGCTTCCTTGACCGATTCCTCATCAAGACCGTTTATAACTAACTCATAAACGCAGTTTGCTTCCTCTGGGATATTGCTTTCAACTTCATCATTATCCTTCAAAGTCGGGCAGTATTTCTCGTTAACACTGGCTCTCAGAAAACTATATTTATTTGAACCGACCTTTGATCCCGAGGCTACGATCCCCCCAGGGAACGGTGTTATCACCCCCTCCACGTCCCATAAAGCGTCAACTGCGGCTTCTGCAGCCATCAACGCTGATGCCTGGGTTTTGCCCATTATGAAGAAATTTCCACCAGCAACTCCATCTGCTATCCCCATCGAGTTCTCCACGATAAACTCGCCGTCCATGCGAGGAATCCTCCATATCTTCCTGCCCGCGAGTTCATCCTCTTTCTCAAACCCGTCTCCAAAGAATCGCTCTTTATAGCCAGTATCAAACATCTTCTCAGTGTTTTCTTCAGGCATTGCATTAAAGACCGCAGCTGTCGCAGAGGTTATAGCACATTGTCCAACCCTCATTATCAACTGCGTTTCCAACGCTTTATCGCTCATGTGGCATATCTGCACTAAATATCCTGCTCTCCCATCCGGATTTCCGGTTGCTTTATAACACTCAATCCCGGCTTCGGCAGGGCATCCAACAACCGAAGTTCCAAAACCAGTCATTTCGTTTGCAGAAACATATGCCCAATGCCTTGTTGCACCAGTTACCAGCAGTCGTGCAATCTTTATCGGAAATGCTTCCGCAAACGTATCCTCTATCTCAACGCCATTAATTTCCATTTTATATTTTATAATTATTAATTATTTAAAAATAAAAATCTTATATAAAAAGCTCCCCGGAATTTTCCGTTAATTTGCCGTTGACATCCACAAGCCGCAGGATCTCACCCTTTCTTTTTGCAAATATTCTTGCGTTTGCTGGATCGTTTTTGTACTCTTCGGGGATAACAAGTTCTTTTATTTTATACGTGTGGGTGATCTTAATTTCCCTGAAATCGCTTTTTTCGACGTCAAAGCATATTTCATCCATCACCTTATAAAGGATCGATATATCCAGTGTTGCGGAACAGAATTCCGCATCCACGGGATCGCCCGGCTTTGGGATACTGTTTTTTGTTCTTAATTTCCAGTTGCTTTTCTCGACGGGTGTTAAGTTAAGGAGGATATGGCAGTCTTTGAAGGCGTCGTATATCCCTTTTAATTCACCCGGACTCAGATCGCACTTGATTGTTGAGACATGCATCCTGACTTTCTTACGCGCCTTTGCCCCTATGCCGAGACCTTTCAGTTCATCTATGATCTTTCTTTTACTTATTATCCTGCCGTCAACCCTGAACACGGTATCGGCATTCTCTGCGATCAATTCTCCAAGGACATTCGTATAATCAATGCTTCCCTTTACTCTCATCGCATTCCCCTGCCGCTTCAATCCCACCGCAGCGCCTTCATACTTTCCCCTGCTGTACCTGACAAATCTCTGATGCGCGGTATCATCCGCCCGTTTATTGAAAATCTGCTTGATGAAATGCATCTTGTATTTAAGATTATTATGGAGATAAATAAATATAAATTCCCTGTTGTAGTATCCCGATATTATTTAGCAACCTCTTAATAAATCGTCTCTTATCCGTATAAGCCCGCCCCGAATTTTTTAATAAAGTCCCCATAGCACTTCTTGCCTTGGTTTTCTGGTAAACGCTTCATCTGGAGTTTCTGCGTTTTCCGGGTACAGAGCACCATGGGGTCGATTATTGTACCGGTCCGTGAACTCTTCCGCGTCTTTAAATCGGCGTCTGTGCTTCTCATGCTCCTGTATTGGCTGACGAAGGAGAAGAAAGCGGGGATTAAAATCCATAAACCCAAAAACAAACTTATTTTTATCTCTTCCCACCCTTCCTGACCCTGCCCAAGTAGTAATTCAGAGGATGGTTAACCCCGCATTCTCCAGGGCATAAGCCGTATGACTTTATCGTTGCGCATGCGGGGCAGGAATATTTTCTGCCTGTTTTTTCACCGGAAAAATATTCCAGTTGCTTCCTGGTTTTCTCCTCATCATATTTTGGAAAAACGGAAAATATTTTCAGGATGTCCTCTATGGTTAAATTGAGATTTACAAGGAATGTGCCCAATACAAACATGCCGTTATGGGAGATTTCCCCTGATTCGAGCTGCGACAGCATATTCAAAATACACGGGGGCAGAGCACCCTTATCCAGTTTCTCCACTTTCAACTCCTGTGCACCAAAAGTTTTTATTTTTATTTCCGTAGCCATTCTCTTGAATGATTCCGGTGCACCGGTTAAATTTATGGGCGCCGTGACTTTCTGTCTTATGCCCTCCCTCAGCATGAGAAGAACCTCTCTTTTATTTATCCTGACATACCCGGAATTTAATTGCCTGTTAACCAATTTCCACCTCGGCTGGGATTTTGCAAGCGAGGATGAGAGCTGCAGATACCTCAAGAAATGAATTCTGTCGTTTTCCAGATCTAAATTAACCTCATCCATGATCTTTTTTATATTAAAATCGGGTTCGTCTTTAAGAAAGCGGTATGCTAAATTCGCCTCGTACCATGCGTATTTGTCGATTATGCGTTTACTGTTTGTCAGATTAGCAATAACACGGGCGATCGGATAACTGAGAACCGTGAGTTCCTGTACCAGTTCATCATCGATGGAAGGGTATCTCTCCGCCCTGCCTGATTTTATAGCATCCAGAACCCTCTGTTTTCCAAGGTCCATGCTTGCAGAGTACAGAGGATGGTTCTCTATCTCCTCAAGCCCCAACCCCAGGGATTCAACCCACTGCTTCGCTTCCCTGAGAAACGGGTATTTCGCCAGGAATTTTAGGTTGTACAATTTCTTTTGTTATATCTGCGGACCATATGCCGTTCACTATTTATTCTTAAACTCCATAAAATAAAAGAAAGTATGTAGGATCTCACAGACAATTGAAGAATTATGGACAAAATAACAGTCTGCAAAGAATCTCGAGCAGGATAAGGGTTAGTTTTCCATACAACAAGGATTATGTTGCGAAAATTAAAACCATTGATGGCTACAAATGGCATCCTGAGGGCAAACAACCGAAATTTCTTTGAAGTTTCGTGTGCTGAAATTTGCGAAGCAAATTTTACGCATACTGGAGTTTTCCAGAGAGCGATGGCATCGTAGAAAAACTTACCTCTATGTTCGGTGAAGAGAACACCAATATTGATCCAACCCTACAAGATTTTGACGCACTTGAGAGAGAACTCATTTCAAGAAAATACAGCCCTGTAAACTTATACTAAAGAGGAAAGTATCCCCAAATTTTATTCTTGATTTGTTGGACCATCTGGGAGATGCATATATCTTATTTTCCGTTCCGATCTTCTCATACAAGATTAAAGACCAGAAGCAGTATCCTAAGAAGATATACTGTATTGATGCTGGTTTAATAAATATGGTTTCCTTCAGGTTTATGGAGGATGCGGGAAAGTTCTATGAGAATTTGGCTGCGGTAGAACTGCTGCTGAGAGGTAAAGAAATTTGCTACTGGAAGGATCGGCAACACAGGGAAGTTGATTTTGTGATTAAAGAAGATTTAAAGGTAAATCAATTGATCAGGATTTGCTATGATATTGATGATCCAGAGACAAAAAAGAGGGAAATAAATGGGCTGATCAAAGCAAGTGGGGAGTTAAATTGCAAGAATCTATTATGGTGATAACAGAAGATTTTGAAGGGAGAGAAAAAATAAAGGGGGAAGAGATAGGTTATATGCAATTGTGGAAATGGCTGCTTGAATAATCATATGAAACGCAATTAGATTATGCGTAAAAACCAGAGGTTTTTAGCACACGGAATTTCTCTGAAATTCCGATTGTTCACCAGCGTTTCATATATGCGGGACATTTCATTTCAAATTCCTTCGGATATAAATTCACCTGACAACTTCAATTGCTTCAACGGGACACGCCTTAACGCACATCCCGCATCCTGTGCATTTATCCTTATCTATTATCGCTGCAACGCCGTTCTCGATACCAAGGGGTCCTTCACCCTGCGGCTTTCCAGCCCCCGTTTGTGGATTTTTAGCGCCAATCGGGCACATAATAACACAATTGCCGCACCCGTGGCATTTATCCTCATAAATCGTTATTTCAACCATCTTTGATTATTAAATTATAAATAAAATAAATAAATGATATGGTTTCCACAATATTATTGTTCTTGATCTCCTGCATATTCCTGGTTTTAAGCGGCGGCTGGCTCGTGAAACTCCTTGTAAAGATAGCCGCCCATTTAAGGCTTGGCAAATTTGTGGTCGGGTTCATATTGATGGCATTCGCCACATCAATCCCGGAATTGTTTGTCGGAATAAATTCGGCACTTGCTGAAAACCCCTCATTATCCCTGGGAAATGTCATCGGCTCAAATATCGTAACCTTGAGTTTGGTGATGGGAATCGCAACCCTCCTTGGGGGGGGCATCAAGGTGAAGAGTACGAATATAAAGACGGATTGCACGATGATGCTAATAATTTCATCGATTCCAATATGTTTAATGCTCTTTGATCAAGACCTATCAAGATTTGACGGGCTGATCCTTGTTTCTATTTTTCTCTTCTATATCATCCATTTGATAAAAGAAAGAAGAAGGAAAACGCCGTTTGAAAAATATGAAAGAAAACATTTCATTATAAACATCTTTCTTTTTATCTTGAGTGTTGGGATTTTGTTTTTTAGTGCGCATTTTGTTGTAGAATACGGCACCCAATTAGCGATAGAGCTGCATTTACCGGAAATCATGATCGGCTTATTTTTTGTAGCCATAGGCACGTCTTTGCCGGAACTTGTATTTGAGATAAGGGCGGTTCTTGCAAGAAAAGCGGATCTGGCACTTGGAGACGCCATGGGGAGTGTTGTCTGCAATTCAACCCTTGTTTTAGGAGTAACCGCCCTGCTTTGCCCCATTACAGATGGTTTTCTCATATTCATTACAAGCGCAATGTTTATGGTATTTGTTGCATTTTTATTCACGATGCTTATAAGAAGGAAATCCTGCCTGACCGTGCAGGATGCGATAATACTGATATTCCTGTATGTCTTTTTTATTTTCTTTGAATTCTCTTTCCAGTAAATTTTCGCGGCAGGGATTTTATCACACTTCAATAACTGAAATTTCAGGCCGGGATAGAAATCTTACTCTTGGGTTTCCCCCGATACCCCTCGTTATGTATATTTTACGTCCGTTTACCTCGCACAACCCCTCCGAGCAGGTCTCTCCAACACTGGACGGCATAAAAACCGGGCCAATAAACGGGACTTTAACCTGCCCCCCGTGCGTATGCCCTGCAATAATTAAATCCGGATGCATGTCTCCCAACACATAAATGATGTCGGGATTGTGTGAGATTAAAACTTGAGGCAGTTCCGAGTTATTATCAAATGCTTTATCCAGATCATACCGGTTAGACCATAAAGAATCAATGCCCACAATCCATATTCTTCCGTCGCATATCATGCGATTTTCATTTCTCAACACATCTATCCCTGAATTTTCCATGTATTCTTCAACTTCATCCGCGATTTCCTTATGCGACCATCCCCGCCCGTAATCGTGATTGCCTAAAACAGCATAGACTTTTTTATGTTCTATGTTTTTTAACGGAGCAAGGAATTTAATTTCCTCTTTCTTATAATCAATCATATCCCCGCCTATTATTACCGCTTCAATCTCTTCTGTTTCGGATATTTTGTTTATCTCTCCAACCACCTCTCCAAGAAATTTCTCGTGCCCGTCACCTGCAGCATGAAGGTCGGAAATGACAAGCAATTTGCATGCAGGATTCCGGGGGTTATGAGAAATTTTTATTTCCGTATGCGTCACATCAATCCATTTAGGCTCAATTTCAAAAACATATACTAACAGGACAACGCATAGCAAAATAATCACTGCAGTTATCCACTTTACATCAATATTTTTCATTGTAATTACAAACTGTATGTTTTTTTCTATTTTCGAAGGGCATGAGGGGGGTGAAATATGCAAAACACCATGTGTTTTGTATGTGTAAGACACGAATTGTCTTAAACACCCCCTCATTCACTATGATGGTCAACCTTCGCAGATGTGGCAGAGCGAAGCTCTGACATATGTCTGAGAGACAAAGTCTCTCAGCCACAACTTGCGAAGCAAGTTCTGGAGTCGCAAAACCACTCCGTGGTTTTAGATTCCAAGATTTATTACATAAATCTTGCGAACACAAAATTTCTTTGTCTACATGTTCGGCAGTGGGCAGTTCATCGCAAGGCACCCCCGTCGAATCACGGAATATTTCAAATAAATGATAGGCGAAAAATAAATTGGCTTTTGTCATAATAATTATGGCGATGAAACGGCTAATAAATCAACGATGAAATGCATTTCTGTCCGATTTAAAACTAAAACCCGTCAAGGATTTCCCTCAACCGCCTGACCTTTGATGCCCTGATAGAGCCTTTCATCCGGTCGCCTTTTTCACATGCCGCCCCCCTGATACCAACAACATCAAGCCCCATGCCGTGCAATGCCTCCAGGTGATCCACGCCAATGGATCCTCCAAATGCTGCTAGCGTTCCATAATCGTGCGCCTCAGATACGAACCTATCCAGATCCTCTATCGAGAGGTGGTCAAAGAGTGTTTTGCCGTCCTTCACGGCCGTATCAAGCATCGCAACATCTGCTTTCGCTCTGTGACATATTCCCGGAATTTTAGATGCTTCAACCGCTTGCGGCTTAATCCTGTGGTAATCTGCGTATCCTGCCAGAACAACCATCGCTTTTGGATTGTAATCTTTCACCGCCTTAACAACAGCCATTCCCAGCTCTACCGCATCATCCTCATTGCTTACGCCATACAAACCAACCTTTATATAATTTGCCCCTGCAACCAAAGCTCCTAATGCCGCAAGTGACGCCGTCCCAGGCAAATTAGGAAAATTGCCGATAGTTGCGCTTACCTCAATTTCGCTTGGCGTTAGATCCCTTATGCACGAAATAACCCACGGAAAATTTGCCCCCAGAGAGCCCTCTTTTGGATTTTTAACATCAATTATATCCGCACCGCCTTTTATGGCTTCCAACATCAATTATATCCGCACCGCCTTTTATGGCTTCCAGTGCTTCCTCCTCATTTTTTGGACTTATTAAAAGTTTCATATTCTTATAATTAAAAATAAATAATAATATGCAAGTTTCAGTAATTGGAACAGGATATGTCGGTTTGATTACGGGCGTATGCCTTGCGGATTTAGGCAATGAAGTATCCTGCGTGGATGTAATTAAGGAGAAAGTTGAAAGCATCAATAATGCGGTCCCTCCAATATATGAAGTGGGGCTTTCAGAAACATTGAAAAATAATATTGGTAAAAATTTATCCGCTACAACTGATACAGAAAATGCCGTAAAAAATTCAGATATAACATTTATTGCTGTTGGCACCCCCGGCAGAGATGACGGAAGCATTGACTTAAAATATGTTGAAGAATCTGCGAAATCCATTGGAAAAGCATTAAAAGAAAAAGATAATTATCCCGTTGTTGTAGTTAAAAGCACTGTAATCCCTGGAACCACCGATTCAGTTGTAATCCCCATTCTTGAGGAATTTTCGGGTAAATCCGCAGGCAAGGATTTTGGTGCCTGTATGAACCCCGAATTTTTGCGGGAAGGAAAGGCAATACATGATTTCATGAATCCCGACAGAATTGTAATCGGGGAATTAGATAGAAGATCGGGGGATAAAATTTACGAATTATATAAAGATTTTAAATGCCCGATAATGAGAACCACTTTAAGAGCAGCTGAAATGATAAAATATGCCTCAAATGCTTTTCTTGCCACAAAAATTTCATTTATAAATGAAATTGCAAATATTTGTGAAAGGGTGGGGGTTGATGTTAAAGCGGTTGCGAAAGGAGTCGGGCTTGATCACCGCATAAACCATAGATTTTTGAATGCAGGTGTTGGATTCGGTGGAAGTTGCTTTCCAAAGGATGTGAATGCGCTGATTTCGGAAGCAAAAGAAGAAAATTATAGCCCAATTTTATTGGATGCCGTTCTGGATTTAAATGAAAAACAAAAAATGCGAGTGGTTGAAATCGCGTCCGATATAATGGACCTGTCAAATAAAAAGATCTCGGTTTTAGGTCTTGCATTTAAGGAAGGAACAGATGATATTCGAGACGCTCCCGCAATCCCAACAATTGAAAAACTATTGAAAACCGGTGCCGATGTTTACACTTACGATCCCAAAGCAATAGAAAACGCAAAAGGAATTTTTGGCAACAGAATAAAATACTGCAAAAATATTGATTCTGCACTTGAAGAGGCAGAACTGTGTATAATAATGACTGATTGGAATGAATTTAAGGAAATTTACGATAAGTTTAAATTAATGAAAAATAAAATTGTGATTGACGGTAAAAGAATTTTAGATCCAGATAAAGCAGAAAATTACGGGATAAGATATTGTGGTATTGGTTATCCTCAAAACAAAAAATAAAAATGAATTTTGAAAATATTCTTGTTACCGGAAGTGCGGGGTTTATTGGCGCCGGGGTGGCAAAAAAGTTGCTGGATAAAGGAGTCGAGGTGGTTGGGATTGACAACATGAATGACTACTACAACCCCGAATTAAAGGAATGGAGATTAAAGCGAATTGAAAAATATGCCAATTTCAAGTTCTTTAGAGCAGATATAGGTGATAGAGATTCTTTGGAGGAGATATTTGATGAACATGAATTTGACGCCATAATAAATCTTGCCGCGAGAGCAGGAGTAAGGGCAAGTATAGAAGATCCTTGGCTTTACCTGCAAACAAATGTCACCGGAACTTTAAATTTGCTCGAGCTCGCGAGGGAGAAGAATATTAAAAAGATTGTTCATGCGTCTTCGTCAAGTGTTTATGGAAACGCTGAGATTCCTTTCTCTGAAGATGAAAACACGGACAGGCCGGTATCGCAGTACGCGGCAACAAAAAAAAGCAGTGAAGTTTTATGTTATACCTACCATTATCTTTATGGTTTGAACATAACGATACTCAGATATTTCACCGTTTATGGTCCCGCCGGGCGCCCAGACATGGCTTTGCTGAAATTTATAAGGTCCGTATCAGAAGGCGAGGAGATCACAGTTTTCGGCGACGGAACCCAGAAGAGAGATTTCACTTATATTGATGACATTGCGGAGGGAACGATAAAAGCATTGAAACCATTGGGTTATGAGATAATTAACCTGGGGAATGACCGTCCTATTGAAGTCGCACACCTGATCAAATTGATAGAGGATAATTTGGGAAAAAAAGCAAAGATAAAGCGCCTGGAAAGACATCCTGCGGATGTAAAAGATACATGGGCAAATATTGAAAAAGCAAAGAAGTTACTTGGATGGGAGCCCAAAACAAGTATTGAAGAAAGTGTTAAAAGAACTGCTGAATGGTATAAAAAAGTAAAGAATTTGAGATTATTCTAAATATGAAAAACAAAATATTAATCGTGCCAGGATTTTACCTCCCGCACATCGGAGGACTTGAAACGCATGTAGATGAATTTTCGAAATATCTGTCAAAAAGGGGGTATAAGATAACGATCTTTGCACCAAATATTCCAAAGAGCAAAGAGTATGAGGTAAAATATAACGATGTGAAAATTGTGAGATATCCGGCGTTTATATTTGTTCCTCGAAACCCATTTCCTAAATTCTGGTCTATAATGTTTTGGAAACAGCTAAAAAAGGCAATTAATTCAAATCCAGATGTGGTTATGACCCGCACAAGATTCTATTTCAGCACACTCCTTACCTTTGTTTTTGCAAAAATTTTTAGAAAGAAATTCATTCATGTCGAACACGGCTCAGATTTTCTAAACACGGGAACAAAATTTTTTGATTTTTTATCAAAGATTTATGATCTTACGGTTGCTAAATTTTTAATAATAAACTTCTCAGATAAAGTTGTTGCGGTATCCAATGTTTCAAAGCGGTTCTTGAAAGAAAAACTTAAAATAAATAAAGAAATCCCTGTCATTAAAAGAGGCGTTGATTTTGAAAAATATGGCGATATTGATTCTGAAAATTTAATAAAAAAATACGGGGATAAAATATTTGCCTGCTATTTCGGGCGGCTGAGATACTGGAAGGGTGTTGAGAATTCAATTAAAGCGATTAAAATGCTAAATGAAAATTATAAAGATAGGATTTTATTTATAATTATAGGTGAAGGGGAGGAAGAGAAAAAATTAAAGAAACTTGCAGAGGGTGAACCGATCATCTTTACGGGCGGTGTTTCGGAAGAAGAAGGAATTTCAACGCTTAAATCCTGCGATATCTATATTCATTCCTCATATCCGGGAGGTGGGCTATCAAATTCTTTACTTCAGGCAATGTACTGTAAAAATGCCGTAATTGCAACGCCTAATGAGGGGGCAGATGAGGTTGTAACCGATAATAAAACAGGACTTATTGTCGATACTAAGCCACAGGACATTAAAAATAAACTTGAAATCTTAATCGATAATAAAAGTTTAAGGAATAAATTGAGTGTGAATGCCCATGAATTTGTAAAAAAGAAATTTTCGTGGGAAAAAAGCATTGATGAATATATAAAAATTTTTGATGAAATCTAAACTATGTGCGGCATAAACGGTTTTAACTGGGATGAAAAAGAATTGGTTGAAAGTATGAATGATGTGATAAAGCACAGAGGTCCAGACGGTAACGGCACCTATACAAGCAACTTAGTTAGTTTGGGGCATGTTAGGTTGGCAATTATTGATTTAACAGAAAAAGGGAAGCAACCAATGGAATATGAATATAACGGCAGAAAGATTATTATTATCCATAATGGGGAGATCTACAATTTTTTGGAACTAAGGAAAAAACTTGAAGAAAAAGGATATAAATTTAAATCCAACACAGATACAGAAGTAATTCTGGCAAGTTATCTGGAATACGGCGAAAATTGTGTGAATAAATTCAACGGCATGTGGGCTTTCTGCATATATGATGTTGATAAAAAGATATTATTTCTGAGCAGAGACAGATTTGGAAAAAAACCACTGTATTATTACTTTGACGGCAACAGATTTATATTTTCAAGTGAAATAAAGGGTATTTTAGTTCACAATATAGAAAAGAAATTGAGCAATGAGGCAATTAATCTTTATTTTGTGTTACCCTATTCTGGCTTTATACCAAGTCCTTATTCTATTTACCAAAACATAAAAAAATTACAGCCAAGGAAAAACATAGTATTTGATCTTGAGAAGAAAGAACTGAAATTAAATAATTATTATGATTTTCCGGAATACAATCCAAGAGATAATAAAGAAGAATTGATTAAAATTGGAAGAGAGATACTTGATGATGCAACACGACTGAGATTGATATCAGATGTTCCAGTGGGAGCTTTTTTGAGCGGCGGATTGGATAGTTCGTCGGTTGTCGGGACAATGGCAAAATATGTTGATTTAAGTAAGTTACATACCTTCTCTATAGGTTTTGAGGGAGAATATGATGAAACAAATTATATGAACCGGGTTGTTGAACACTATGGGACAAACCACCACCATAAATATTTTGGAATAAATGATTTTTTCGGGTTAATTGAAAAAGACAATATATATCACTATTATGATGAGCCATTCGGCGACTATTCTATGTTCCCAACCTACGAAATCTCCAAATTTGCAAAAAAATATGTCGGCGTTTCTTTGAGCGGTGATGGCGGAGATGAAATGTTTGGCGGTTATAATGCGCATAGAAGAGCGGCACAATTACAATTTATGGGGAAAATACCAAAATTTATGAGAAATATAATTTATAACTTAATTCCGGATGACAAGTCATTTGGTTCTTCATGGCAATTAAAAAAGGGCTTGAAATTGTCTTTATCCCCTGAAAGAGATTACTTTAAGTACCTCGGAGAGGGGGCGTTTTATATAAATGAGGATTATTTAAATTGGATTGGGCCGAGATGGAGAAATGGATTATTGAGAAATAAAAATTTCATTGAAGGAGTTATAAAAATGGATGCAGAATACTTAACGCTTGCGGATCATTTCTTAACCAAGGTTGACGGGGCTTCGATGGCACATGCTCTTGAAATAAGAAGTCCGTATCTTGATTTTCGTTTTGCCGGCTTAAGCTCTAAAATACCTGTAAAGTGGAAAGTCAATTTTTTTAAAACAAAAATTCTTATGAGGGAGATAATCAAAACAAGAGTCCCGGAAAAAATAGTGAACAGGAGTAAGCAGGGATTCACTCCCCCGATTATTGAATGGTTTGAAACAAATAAGGATTTAAATTCATTATTTGAAAATTGCTGGAAGGAGTTTTTAAGTATAGTTGAAATTAAAGAAAATAATGAATTGATTAAATATTTAGATAAAATTTTAATAAGTAACAACAAGGTTTATAAGAATACAGCTAAAGTTAAGGTGGTTAATTTTGTTAGATCTGTGAATTTTTTAAATAAATATAAAAGTGACAATTAAAATACTTGCATTAACACCAACATTCTTTCCAATGGTTGGGGAAATGGAGAAGGGATTTATGAATTATATAAAAGATTGATTAAAAAAGGACATAGATAGATTTAATAACGCCTCAATGTGTTTTAAGGAAAAATTTATTCTAAAATGGAGGAGATATATTTAAATAGAAAACTAATTTATGATTATTTACCTTTTATTTTGAATTTATAGTACAATAAAGGAAATATATAATTAAGTAATAATGGAGTTAAAAGAACTTTTTGGCGAATTCAAGAATAAGAAGATTCTGGTGGTTGGTGATGTTTCAATAGATGAATTTGTGTATGGTAAGATCGTAAAGATATCTGCAGAAGCACCTGTTCCAGTTATCGGAATTGAATTGAGAGCACATATACTCGGACAGGCAGGAAACGTTGCAACAAATATATCGGCGATGAGTGCATACCCTCTTATTTCGGGAGTGATAGGAGAAGATGATGAGGGCAAGGTATTGATGGAAAAATTGAAGGATATAACAGAAATAAACGGCATATTTGCTGATACAAGTAGACCTACAACACTTAAGACACGGATTATGGTGAAAAACCACCAGATGTTGCGCATAGATAGGGAAGAAAACCATGGGATATCGATGGACTTGATGAAAAAGATTGTTGGTTATGTAAACGACAAGGATTTTGACGGGATTGTGGTCTCCGACTATATGAACGGCACAGTTACATCTGAATTATTAAGCAATCTGCCAACGGAAAAACCAATTGTCATAGGGCCGAAGATAAATACGTCTCTCGACTATAATAACACGATACTTGTCGCGAATGAGGAAAAAGTGAAAGGAGTATACGGTATAAATATAATAACTGAAACATCTATAAGGAATATCGGGATAAAAGTGATGTCTCATCTGGGATGCAGAAACTTTGTGATGACAAGAGGTAAAGAGGATGTTGCTGTATTTGGGGAGGATACTTTTGATAAGGTAAATACATATGGTGGGGAAGCATTAAATAAAGTGGGTGTAGTGGATACATTCATGGCGGCGCTGATTCTATCGCTAACCTCAAACATTGATATAGTCAAATCTGTTGAAATTGCAAACTATGTGTCCGGAATAAAAATTAAAGATATGTCTATGGGAATAATGAACTTAAAAGAGGTGATGAAAAATGATTGATGGCGAGAAAATTGAGTTATTAAGAGAGAAAGCACGAATCATAAGAGAAAAGATAATCAAAATGACACATGCCGCTGGTTCTGGGCATCCCGGTGGAAGCCTCTCATGTGTGGAGATCATGGTGGCTCTGTATTTTCACGAGATGAGACATGATCCACGAAAACCCCTCTGGGGGGAGAGGGATAGATTCATATTAAGTAAAGGACACGCTGCTCCCACCTTGTATGCGATTCTGGGGTGCGCAGGTTATAATCAGGGGGATGATCTCATGAGTTTGAGGAAATTTGGAAGTCCATTCCAAGGACATCCGGACAAGAACAGAGTTGCAGGCGTCGATGTCTCCACTGGATCTTTGGGTCAGGGTCTTTCGATTTCAAATGGTATCGCTATTGCTCTCAGATTGAATAAAAAGAAGAGCAATGTTTATGTTCTGCTTGGCGACGGTGAGTGCAATGAAGGTGAAATCTGGGAGGCTGCAATGTTTGCACCGCATTACAAAATTGACAATTTGGTGGCGATCGTCGATAGGAATGGACTACAGATCGATGGACCAACTGAGAGGGTGCTGTCTCTTGAACCACTCGCTAAGAAGTTCAAATCCTTTGGGTGGCATGTTGTTGAAATAGATGGTTATGATTTTAGAGAGATTATAGAGGCATTTGAAGAGGCAAAAAGGGTAAAGAATAAACCAACTATCATAATTGCCTATACCGTAAAGGGCAGGGGGGTATCATTTATGGAGTGGAGCGAGAAATTTCATGGCAGCGTTACTGATGAGGAACAGACAAAAATAGCTGTCAATGAATTGAAAGAATAGATACTTACATCAGATTGAAAATGAATAAAATAGATGCGAAATCAACGAGGGAGGCATATGGGGGATCCCTTTTGAAAGTTGGAATTGATGAAAGAGTAGTGGTATTGGATGCCGATCTTGCGGTGTCCACTCAGACAGCTGAATTCAGGGATAGATTCAGGGATAGATTCTTTGATGTGGGCTGCGCAGAACAGAATCTGATTGGCACTGCTATGGGTATATCATATGGCGGTAAGATCGTCTTCGCGAGCACATATTCTATTTTCGCGATGCGAGCATGGGAAATGATAAGGATGGCATGCCACGATGGACTCAACATAAAGATAGTTACAAGTCATTCAGGATTAACAAATGCTGTAGACGGCGCATCTCATCAATGTCTTGAAGATATTGCACTTATGAGGGTCTTGCCAAACATGGAGGTTTTTATTCCTGTGGATGCTGTAGATACTGAACGGGTCATTGAATATTGTATGGAAAGTCATGGAATGACATACATAAGATTGAATAGAGAAAAAACACCGATAGTATTTGATGAAACCCATGAGTTTGAACCAGGTGTGGGCAACATTATAGTGGGGGGTAGCGATATAACATTAATCGCATGTGGCACTATGGTTGATCGCGCGATAAAAGCATCCAAAATTTTAAGTAAGAAAGATATAAGTGCCAGAGTAATAAATTTATCATCTATAAAGCCAATGGACAAAGATATGGTGTTGAAATGTGCGAAAGAGACGAATGCTATAATCACGATTGAAGAACATAGTATCTATGGCGGACTTGGAAGTGCGGTAGCAGAAATTCTCTCCGAGAGGTTTCCAGTAAAGATGAAAATTATGGGAGTTGAGGACAAATTTGGGCAGTCCGGCACTTATGAGGAACTAATAAATTTTTATGGATTGCATGAGAATAATATAGTAGAAAATGTAATAAATTTAATAAAAGAAAAATGAAAATATTTATAGATACCGCAAGTATAGGGCAGATAATGAAGATAAATGAATTGGGCATTTTGGATGGCGTCACGACGAACCCTACATTGCTTGCAAAAGAAGCGAAAAGTGGAAAAACATTTGAGGAAATAATTGGTGAAATATGTGATGTTGTCGATGGAGATGTCAGTGTTGAGGCAGTCAGCACTGACGCTACTGACATAATAATGGAAGCAAGGGAATTGTCTAAGATATCTGAAAATGTAGTCATCAAGGTGGCAATGGGCAAAGAGGGTTTAAAAGCAGTGAGCAAGTTAAGTACCGAAGGAATAAAGACGAACATGACACTCATCTTTTCTTCAAACCAGGGAATATTGGCTGCAAAGGCAGGGGCTACCTATGTGAGTCCTTTTATTGGCAGGTTGGATGATATAGGACACAGAGGGATGGACATAGTTGAGGATATGGTAGACATATTTGACATTAATAATTTCGAATCTGAGATTATAGTGGCAAGTGTCAGGCATCCACTGCATGTGATCGAAGCCGCGAGAATAGGAGCAGATGTAATAACGATTCCTTTCGATGTGCTCGAAAAGATGATAGAACATCCTTTGACAGATAAGGGCATAGAAACATTCCTAAACGACTGGAATAAAGTTAAAAAGTAACCCTTGATAAATAGCAGGCACTATGAAAGCATTGATACTTGCCGGCGGCGAGGGCACGAGACTGAGACCCTTAACAAATAACATTCCAAAGTGTATGGTGCCTATTGATGAAAAGCCGTTCATGAAATATATAATCTCTTTTTTGAAGAAACAGAATATAAGAGAAATAGTTATGTCGGTGGGTTATTTGAGGGAAAATATTATTAAATATTTTGGGGATGGAAAAAGTTTCGGTATACGAGTAGAATATGCTGTCGAAGATGAACTTCGAGGGACTGCTGGCGCTATAAAAAATGCAGAGAATTTTATTGATGATAGATTTCTGGTTTTAAATGGAGATACTTTCTTTTCATTAAACTTAATGGATTTTAAAAAATTTCATATGGAGAAAAATGCTATGTGCACAATCGCTCTCACAAAGCTGAACAGTGCAGATAGATATGGCACCATAGATGTCAGGAGAAGTGGTGAAATTATGGGGTTTTTCGAAAAAAAGATGTCCGGGAAGAGTATAATAAATGCAGGATTCTATCTTTTTGAACTGGAGATGTTTGATCATTTACCTAAAAAGGGTTCGCTGGAAACTGATGTATTTCCCTTACTCGTAGGTAAAATCTATGGCTATATAAGCAAGGGCTATTTTATAGACATCGGAACGCATGAGAGTTACGACAAGATTAAAAGTGAAATTGATTTAATACGAGATTATATTTATAATTCCAATATTTAAATATTTTAAA
Organism: Candidatus Altarchaeales archaeon WOR_SM1_86-2; assembly: GCA_001723855.1. The sequence goes on from MCBC01000083.1 coordinate 18,656, forward strand.
ATGATCATATCAAGAGCTCCAATGAGGATCAGCTTCCTTGGCGGCGGTACAGATATAGCACCTTATGATGCGGAATCTGGCGGCAATGTTTTGAGTATCGCAATAAACAAGTATGCTTATACAGACCTTGAATTTTTGAGTGACAAAAAAATAGTGCTTGAAAGTGAAGGAAATATCCTTGAATTTAATAAACTCTCTGATATTGTTTATGACGGGAATTTAGATATATTGAAATCGGTTGTAAGACATTTCAACGCATCAGGCATCAGGATTTCGCTTTCAACAGATATCGGAAAAAGAAGTGGTCTCGGACTTTCAGCATCTGTGTATGCGGCATTAATTGGTTTATTTAATCTTGGAGGGGATTTGACGAAGCATGAGATAGCAGAAACGGCATATAAACTTGAAAGAGAAGACCTGAAGAATATGGGTGGAAGACAAGATCAGTATGCTGCAGTGTTTGGTGGAATGAACTTTATTGAATTCAGGGGAGGTGATTTCGTCAAAGTTGAGAGATTAAATATTAAGGAAGATTACCTGAAAGATCTTGAAAGAAATCTTATTATGGTGAAGGTAGGTGAGAGGGGGGATTCGGGAGAGGTTATTGAAGATCAAACGAGGTCTTATAAAGAGAGAAAAAAAAGAACGCTTGAAGGTTTGGATGAGGCAAAGAAGATGGCAATTGAAGGAAGGAAATACTTCATCAGAGGAGATTTGATAGAATTTGGGAATTTATTGAATGATGCGTGGGAAGCTAAGAAGAAGTTCAGTGATAAAATAACAAATCCCACGATAGATAAAATATATAATCTCGGGATGAAAAATGGTGCTCTCGGCGGAAAAATTTCAGGTGCAGGTGGAGGGGGACATATGTTTTTCTATTCTCATCCAGAAAAGACCGACAAATTAAAAAGGGCATTAAAAAATACTGGTTTAACTGTGATTGATTTTGGTTTTGATTTCAATGGATTAGTAACCTGGAAAACAAAAACGAAATAATGAAAATGGATATAAATAAAATTGAGATGCAACTGAAAGAAAGCGCAGATGCAAAGATGGAAATGGCAGGGAATTCAGATGAGATATTGAAGATTGCTGAATTGATTGTGAATTGTTATCGTAGTGGAAGAAAGGTAGTGTTGTTTGGAAATGGTGGTAGTGCGGCTGATGCACAACATCTTGCTGCCGAGTTTGTGAGTAAATTTCGGCTTGAGAGGAGAGGGGTGCCTGCTATTGCGTTGAACACCAATACATCCATAATGACTGCCATAGCAAACGATTATGAGTTTGGAAGGATTTTTGAGAGACAAGTTGAAAGCATCGTTAATGAAGGGGATGTGGCAATAGGCATAACAACAAGCGGTGACTCAGATAATGTTATAAGGGGATTGTTAAAAGCCAAAGAAAAAAATGCTACAACAATAGCATTTACTGGCAGGAGCGGCGGAAAGGTGAAAGATGTTGCTGACATAACATTAAAAGTTCCGTCAGATGATACACCAAGAATCCAGGAAGTACATATAACTGTAGGACATATAATCTGTGAAATCGTTGAGGAAGAAATAGCAAATGAAAAAGGCGGTGTTTCTTGATAGGGATGGCGTGATAAATGAAGAAGTAAATTATCTTAGCAGGGTTGAAGACTTCAAGTTCATTCCAAATGCATTGAAAGCGCTAAAATTACTTTCAGACACTGATTTCAAGATTATAATAATAACAAATCAGTCAGGAATCTGCAGAGGATATTTCATAATGGATGATGTAAGAAAAATACATGATTATATGCTTGAGGAATTTAAAAAAGAGAAAGTAAGAATTGATGGGATATATATCTGCCCTCACCATCCCGATGAAGATTGTGAGTGCAGAAAACCGAAGATCGGATTGCTGATAGAAGCTGCTAGGGAATTCGATCTGAACCTGAAAGAAAGTTATTTTATCGGTGACAAGACAACAGACATCCAAACAGGAAAAAATGCCCTGTGTAAGACTATTCTGGTAGAAACAGGATACTCTGGAAAAGACAGTAATTATGATGTGGAGTCAGATTTTGTGGCGAGAGATTTGTTGGAGGCGGTTAAGTTTATAGTATCCCATAAAAATAAACAGAAAATCTGATGGGATGATTATAGAGAATGTTGGACTATATTTTTGGTTCTTTTTTTATTACTACTTCTATGGAATATTCCCCGTCACTATGTATTTCTGGGTCTGTAATTGTATGGCCCTCGTAACATACTTTTGCGTAAATCATTTTATAATCAGAAAGTGTTCGTTTAATTAATGGGAGTATTCCTATAGTATCGGGTTTTTCATCTCTATCCAACAAAAAGAAATGTTTGTGTTCTTCACTGAAGCGGGAAGGTAGTGTTTTCTTTTTCTCGTATAAATCTCTATGCGGAAGATATAGAATCAGATACCCCCCTGATTTCAAAACACGCCACCAGTTTTTGAGGGAAATTTCAGGATCAACCATATGTTCAAGGGTATGGGAAGAATAAACAAAATCAAATTCTGAATCTTTTATGCTGTTTAGATATTGTGCATCCCCCTCCTCAAAATCCCACCCCTCACAATTATCGGATAAAAGATCTCCACCATAACCGATATCCAACCCTTTACCCGGGCAATACCTTTCAAAGAACCCCTCTCGTGTTCGGCGTTTTTTCGCCTTTGTTGTTTCGCCAGGTGTGTAAGGACGTCCAATGGTAATGTATCTTATTTTCTTAAATTTCCAATAGACATTCTTCATTAAATCTAAAATTGGTTTCGGAGCATTTTTTTTTATAATCTCCTTCATATATAAGTCCATATTTATGTTTTCAAACAATAGGTTATTTGATTTAGTTTATTAATGATTATAATTTAAAGAATGGAAATGAAAAGCTTAATTATGGTAAAGGTTAGTTCAAAAGAGAGTTGTCTTTTATAGATGAAATCTAATATTTAACAAGGCAGGGTATTTAATATCTAATTTAATATCTAAACAGAGGTTTTACAGATGACAATTAGAATACTAGTATTGACTCCGACATTTTTTCCAACGGTTGGGGGGATAGAAAATACACTATACGAGATATACAGGAGATTAATAAAAAAAGGGTATGAGGTAGATTTAATTATGCCGAATATTGGTGGAAAAGAATATGAAAATATAGAAGGCATTAATGTTTATCGAGTTGGGAAAAAAATACACCGGTATGTAAATCTTTTTTCTTATACATATAGTTTCTATAAAAAGGCAGCGTCTCTTTCAAAAAATAAATCATACTCTGCCATGCACTGCAATACCGTTGTTGGTGTTGGGTTGGCAGGGTATATGTTAAAGAAAAGATTTCATATACCTCTCGTTTTTACTGTTCATCATTTTGGCACAGGAATAGATATTGAATCGCCCACTGAAAATCCATTTGGAGCGAATTTTCTTACAAAGCAATTATTAAAAAGGGCGGACTCAATTATTACGGCAAGTAAAACTCAAATGGACTTTGTGAACTCACTGGATAACTTTAAAAGGCGCAGAATGATACCACCGGGAGTTGATGTTTCCTCCTTTTCACCAGATAAGTCTGATAAATCAATTAAAGATAAATATTCTGGACATAAACTCATATTCAGTGCAGGAAGATTTGTTAAAAGAAAAAATTTTTCTGACCTTATTGGGGCAGCAGGGATTGTATGTGAAAAATACCCAAATGTGAAATTTTTGATCGCAGGAAAAGGACCTGAATGGGAAAATGTGAATGCAAGAATAAAAAAGGATGGTTTAGAGGATAATGCGATTCTGTTGGGTTTTCTTAATGATGAAGAATTATCGAGATATTACGCCACCTGCGATTTATTTGCATCAACTTCACTTTATGAAGGTTTTGGATTAATCTACATAGAATCCATGTCTTCTGGCACACCTGTTGTCTGTTATCACAATGAAGCAGCATCTGAAATTTTTGAGAAATTTCCTGTGGGATACACAACAAATCAAAATCCAGAAGAGTTAGCAAATAGGATTATTAAGTTGCTTGATGATGATGCTCTACTAAAAGAACTTGGTAAAAAAGCAAGGGAAGTGGTTAAGAATAATTATACCTGGGATTTGTGTGCAAAAAAATATGATAATGAATTTAGAGATTTTACATTAAAATGACGAAAATATAAAATGCAAAACAAAAAAATATTGGTGTTATACCAAGATTGGGATGGTTGGTTTTTAAAAAATTATAATAAATTTGAATACTGGTTTAAGAAGTTGGACCGCGCATATGATAGAAAAAATGATTATTACATACTTTCTTTAAGTAACATTAAAAGAGGGATTATAAAAAAAGAGGATAATATTAAGATAGAGCTTTTCAAGAGTGCTTCTTACAGACAGATAATAGATTTTTTCAGTTTTGGAAAAAGAATTAAACAGGTGATCAGGGAGCAAAAACCCGATTATATTTACTGTCCCTTTCTATATCTAGCCTCGCTGGTCCCAAAATCTGATAAATATAGAATAATCGGTTTTTTAAGAGATAAGACACCTAAAATGATAAAAGCAGGGGGAGGAATAAGATCCATATATGGAGATATATTTTATCTCTTGGATTATTTAGCTCTTAAAAATATAGATACGCTACTATACAACGGGGCTTCTTTAAGAGATTACGCCAAGAAATTTGGTTTTAAAGGCAAATTGATTTTTTCGCCAAGACCTGTTTCAGATACAGAATACTTTGAAGATTGCAAACCCGATGAAATTATTAATAAATATGATCTGAATGATAAAAAGGTTATATTAACAATTGCTCGCTTAACAAAAGGAAAAAATATTGATTTAGGGATTAAATCAATTAAACGCCTTCCGAGTGATTATGCATATTTAATTGTTGGTGAAGGAAATGAAAAAGAAAATTTAATAGAGATTGCAAGGAAGAATGGTGTATCGGAAAGGGTATTTTTTGCAGGTTTTGTGAAACATGAAAATATATGGAGTTACTATAAAGTTGCAGATATATTTTGGTTGTTAAGCAAAAGCAATTTTGAGGGCACCCCGAATGTGCTGCAAGAATCATTATTTGCAAAAGTTCCCTGTATAGTTTCAAAGATTCCTGCTATGAAAAATATAATAGATGATAAAGAAACTGGTTTAATATTAAAGACCTGGCAGGCAAAAGAATTGGCAGAGAAAACAATGGATTTATTGGAAAATGATAAACTTTATAAGCAGATACAGGAGAATGGTTACAGGAAAGTGATTGAATACACTAAAAAAAATGTAAAAGTTAAGGATTTATTTTTGTGAAAATGAGAACAGTATCAAGAATAATATTGGATAATGAAATGAAGAAGATAATCAAAAGGAAGATTAAAAGGAAGGGGGTGGTATTGGATGTTGGTTCAAAGGATTCGCCATATAAAAAACTTATTCCACATAAAGAATATTCAAGGATGGATATATCTGATAAGCATAACCCCGATATTGTGGGGGATATATTAGACAAAAAAACAATACAAAAATATAAATCTTATTTTGATACCATAGTATTTACTGAAGTATTAGAGCATATCCAAGAACCACAGATGGCAGTAAATAATATAAATTATATTTTAAAAGAGGGAGGGCACTGTATCCTTTCAACCCGATTTATACAACCAATTCATCCTGACCCGAAAGATTATTTTAGGTTCACGGAAGATTCACTTAGATATCTATTTAGGGATTATAGAGATGTTGAAGTGTACCCACTTGGCAATGTAACCCATAGTATATGGCAACTTATAAACTTTCGTGGTAAAAATTTATTAAGTCCATTAATGGCAAAAATAAACTTCCATTGGAAAAGTAAATGTCCCACCGGATATATTGTATTTGCTGAAAAATAATTGAATATAAAAATGAATCGGTTAACGGAAGAACAGGAACATCAGGAAGATGAATACAATTTCCCGTATCATTATCTGGATTTAAAATTAGGAAGTTATAGATTTATGTGGAGTATAGAATACTTGAACCATATGGAACAAGTTAAAAATTTACTTAAGCCCTATAATAGCCAGTTAATTCTTGACGCGGGATGCGGTGACGGCAGATTCTGCCATGAACTAAGCAAGGAAAATATTAGAATCGTTGGGGTGGATTTTTCAAAGAATGCGATAGGTTTTGCTAAATCATTTAACCCCGATGTTGAATTTTTTGTTCAGGATTTGGAGGATCTTAATTTAAAATATAAATTTGATTATGTGCTTTTAATAGAAACTCTTGAACATTTCATTCCAGAAAAGATCCCTATAATTTTGCAGAACATATCAAACGTTTTGAAAAAGGAGGGTAAATTGATTGTTGCCGTACCGTCTAAAAATTTACCTTTATGTAAAAAACATTATCAACATTTCACTAAAGAAAGTTTGGCTAAAACATTAGAGTCATCTTTTAAGGTAGTTGACATATCAGGTTATTCAAAAACGGGTTATAAAAGAAAAATTTTTCTTGGTTTGAGATATTTAGGTTATTTTTTATATCCCCTTAATGAAATAAACTTTATTAAAAAATTCTTCATTTTTTTAAATAATTATTATAAAAAAAATCTAGCGGCGGGACCACCCGATGATTGTTTAGGGCTAATCGCTGTTTGCGAAAAACGGGATAAATAAAAAATGATATTAAATAGGGCAACTTAATTTTTTATTAATAAAATATAATAATTTATTGATGGATGCAGATACTTTGTACTCTATGGGTGATCCTGATACAAATCTCTTTAGCAGCCTCAGGGGCGTGGATGATGGCAGAAATTATGGTTTGACAATGAAACCAAGGAACTTATTTGAGGATAAAAATCATTTCTTTATCTGGTGTTTTGTTGATGAAAATGAAGAGCACAAATGTATAGTGATGAGTGTTAAGGATTATAAAAAAGTAAGGGGTGACGCGCTTAATAGATATTCATTTAGAATCGGTCAGAATTTAAGACAGCACATTGATAAAGGTATGTTGAAAAAGGGCAAAAAAGATTGGAGCGTGTTTTTAAACGAATTCAAAAATTTAGAGTAAAATGATCTCACACAGAACAAAAAAAATATCTCCGTCAGCAACCCTGGCTATAGATGCGAAAGCCAAGGAGTTGAAGGCGAAAGGGGAGGATGTTATCGGCTTTGGTGCCGGAGAGCCTGACTTCGACACCCCAAAGTATATAAAGGACGCAGCGAAAAAAGCACTTGATGACGGCTTTGTCGGCTATGTTCCGACCCTGGGGGTTCCAGAGTTGAGGGAAGCGATCGCAGAGAAATTAGAAAAGGAGAATAATGTTTCTTACATACCTGATGATGTTATAGTCTCCACGGGTGCAAAGCAGATTCTTTATGAAGCAATGCTTGCTGTGGTAAACCCGGGGGATGGTGTGCTTATCCCTGATCCGTGGTGGGTCTCCTATGTCCCGATGGTCCAGATGGCGCAAGGAGAGCCGGTATTTGTCCCCACATATGAAAAGGATAAATTTAGATTGATACCTGAGATTATTGAGGAAAAAATTACGGACAAAACCAAAGCAATAGTAATAAACTCTCCAAATAATCCAACCGGAGCGGTTTTAAATAAAAATGACATGAGGAAAATAGCGGATATCTGCATAGAGCATGATCTGATCGCAGTATCTGATGAGATCTATGAGAAAATAATTTATGACGAAGAGCATGTAAGTATCGCATCCTTTAATGAAATGAAAAATCGTACGATAACGGTAAACGGCTTCTCCAAAGCTTATGCGATGACCGGCTGGCGCCTGGGATATGCCGCGGGACCAGCTGAAATAATAAAAGCCATGAACAAGATACAGGCGCACTCTGTTTCATGCGCGACCTCGTTTGTCCAGAAAGCGGGGGTCGCAGCGCTTAAGGGTACGGAAAATGTAAATCCCGGGGATGATATCAAAGCAATGGTGTCCGAGTTCAGAAAAAGAAGGGATTTCATTGTTGGACGGGTGGGGGAGATTGACGGGCTGTCCATATCAAAACCGGAGGGGGCGTTTTACGCGTTCGTGAACGTCTCGGATTACGAGAAAGATTCCATGAAGTTCTGTGCTCATTTGCTTGATCTGGAAGGAACGAAGGTTGCAGCGGTTCCCGGGATCGCATTTGGAACCCAGGGGGAAGGTTTCATCAGACTGAGTTACGCCACCTCCATGGAAAACATCGTGAGGGGATTGGATGTGATCGAAAAAGCATTAGAATGTTATTGACTTTACTTTTTTCTTTATTTTAACGATGAATTTTTAGATACATGATCCTAATCAATAAAATCGAATAAAATTTTTAGATCAGGATCTGCGCTACAATGAAAATAGATCTACAAGAACTCAAGAAAGAGAAGAAGAAAAACTTCGAAGAGCGGTTGAGGTTTATTGATAATTATGTTGAGTGGTTGAAGCGAACTCCAAATTGTGAATGGTCACGAATGAACGCCCACAAAGTATACGGAATAAGGATCCAGCCCCTGGCATTTCAATGAGAAAGCATCAGGGGATTATTGATTTCTTTTTCTTTACTATAATTAAAAATATGATTCCAAAAAAACTCAGGGGTATATTGGAGCATCAGCATTATAAGATTGTTGGAAACCATTCCGCAGTGAAAGTCTGTCACTGGACGAAGAAAAGCATCCTTGACGAGGGATTCTGCTATAAGCAGAAGTTCTATGGTATAGAATCTCACAGGTGCCTGCAGATGACCCCTGCGGTGGCGTGGTGCACCCATCGCTGCGTTTTTTGCTGGAGGAATATCGAGCACACCATTGGCACTGAAATGCAGCAGTATGATGAGCCCGGGGATATTATTGATAATGCAATAGACGCCCAGAGAATACTTTTAAGCGGGTTCGGGGGAATTCCGGAGAGGGTTAACCACAAAAAATTTAAGGAGGCACAGAACCCGAACCAGGCCGCAATCTCCCTATCCGGCGAGCCGACAATATATCCCAAGATTGGCGGATTAATAGAAGAGTTTAATAAAAGAAAATTCACGACATTCCTGGTTACAAACGGCACTCTTCCGGGGAGATTGAAAAATCTGGGGGAGCTTCCAACCCAACTTTACCTGTCGCTTGATGCGCCAAATGAAAAAACATATGAAAGGATCGACAACCCGATAATCCCGAACGGCTGGGACAGGATAATGGAGACGGTCGCTCTTTTTCCTTCGCTGGAAACCAGGAAAGCGATCAGATTGACCATGGTCAGAAACTGGAATCTTGGCAGTGCGAAAGAATACGCTTTATTGATCGACAGGTCGCAGCCGGATTGGGTTGAGGTAAAGGCATATATGTTCGTGGGGGCATCCCGGCAGAGAATGAACCTTGATGATATGCCTTCTTTTGATGAAATCACGGGGTTTTCGAAGGAATTGGAAAGGGAGTCGGGCTACGAAATAAAGGATTTTAAGCAAGACAGCAGGGTTGTCTTACTGGGCAAATAAGATTCACCCTAAAACAAAATTCAAAATTGAAACTTGCGGCATTATTTTCCGGCGGGAAGGACAGCACAATGGCATTATACAGAGCACTGGAGAATTATGATGTTCCAGTGCTCTTGTCCATGATTTCAGAAAGAGACGACAGTTACATGTATCACACATCAAACATAAATCTCGTGTCCTATTCGGCAGATGCAATCGGGATCCCGGTAGTGCGGAGAAAGACATCCGGGGTTCCGCCGGAAGAAAATTCCGATTTAAGAGATGCCGTTCTAACCTTGAAAAATGATTACGGGATCGAAGGGGTTGTCGTGGGGGCAGTACATTCAAATTATCAGTACAATGGGGTAAGTGAAATCTGCAGGGAATTGGATTTAGAGGTTTATGCACCCTACTGGCAGCACTCGCATGAAGAATTGATAAGGGATGCGATAAACGCTGGTTTTAAGATAATATTCATAAGCGTCTCTGCCGAGTGTCTGGACGAAACCTGGCTGGGCAGGGAGTTGAATTATGAAACACTGGATGAATTAATGAAACTGGAGGGGAAATCCGGAATCGATATCGGGGGGGAAGGGGGCGATTATGAAACCATTGTTTTGGATGCGCCGATATTTAAAAAGCGGGTAGAAATCCTGGAAAAGGATGTAAAATGGGATGGGGTTAGAGGGGAGTGGATCATTCGGAAAGTCCGGTTGGTTGATAAGAATTGATTTATCTCCAAGGGTTATAATAAGGAATAAAATGCAGGTAGAAAGTTATTCTTTCGGCAGGATCAGGATTGAGGGTAAGGAATATTTGACCGATTTGTGGGTGGTGAACGGCGGGGTTGAAAGAAGACTCAAGAACATATCAAGAAGCAAATTCGGGACATCGCATAAGGTCTCAAAAGAGGAAGTGGAACGAATAGTGACCCCTAAAACCAGGAGGGTGATTATCGGCACGGGATCTTCGGGATTATTGAGTTTGAGTGAAGATGCAAGGGCGTATCTGGAGGGTAAAGGAATAGCGCTCGAGGAATATAGATCCGGTGAATTGGCGGGGAAGAAGGTTGAGATGGGGGGTGAGGACTCCGCGATAATCCATTTGACGTGTTAAAAATTATTGTATCCGTCCATGAACTTCTCATAAAATGATATATGCCTCCCAGCGATTGCCTCCCAGCTGAAGTATCTATGAACGGTCTTAGATCCCTCTTTGCCCATACTTTCAGCCAACTTTGGGTCTTTCAAGAGCATGATCATGGCATCGGCAAATTCATTTGCATTGGAGGGGTCTATTAATAAACCATTCTTCCCAGAGGAGATGACATTGTTGATTC
>MCBC01000084.1 GCA_001723855.1 Candidatus Altarchaeales archaeon WOR_SM1_86-2
GAAGAAATTTTACGCAGAGATTGATTCCGGAAAATATGATGATAGATTTAAGGAGAATTAGAGTTTCGCATAAGCAGGATAATTAATATTAAAATTATTACAAATCATTTGTCTGTCTGGAATATTTAAATTTTCAGAGGGTGGGGTGGTGTCGGGAGGCGGAATCAGCATATATGAAGTTTTGCGATAGCAAAATGTCCCGCAGGGTAAGGCGTAGCCGCAGTGTATATGCTTTGTTATACGACCCGTTAGGGCAAGGAGCGACCAAAGGGAGCGACGCAGCGTTCCACCCGCCGTTTTTAAATCAATTCGTCTAAATTTTCCCATTCGGAATAGTTCGGATCCCAGTTATACTCTTTGTTATTGTTAATCTTCCATATTCCAGAAACACTAACAACAATTCCTCCATCAATGTCTTTCTTGTTTTTGTTTATCCACTCCTGTAGTGCTTCTGCTTTATATTTTGTATCATTTGATTTTGCGGTTAATCCCTGCTTTGTATCTAATATCAAAATCTTACCGTTTTTTAATTTTATGATCCAATCAGGGAAAAACAATTTTTCTTTATCCTCATCTTTATCCACATACTTAATAGCGAAATTTTCACTCCCCGAATCTCCTGATTTATACCACCATTCAACGCTTTCTTTTTGTTCCAAATATCTGATAAAGGATGTTTCATTTTCTTTACCCTTGTAAGATTTGGCTAAATAAAATGGCTGCATTGCATTTTTAGATATTTTTATTGTTTTTCCAGAATCTATTGCTGTTTGTTTCAGTTCTGATATTTCTTCGTAATCTTCTGTAAAAAATAACTGCTCTCTGGGAATTTCTAAAGATAGCATTCTTTCCCTTCTAATCTCTTTCTCTTTTACCTCTTTTTGCCTAATTGGTTTGTGTTTCTCTAAAGCTTTAGAAATAATTCTTCTCAATACGCTGTCTTCTTTTAATAAATCCCTAACAATAACTCTATAATATTCCTCCCGATATGGAGTTATTCTTTTTTCAAACCAAACATTAAGGGCTGATTTCAATCTCCCCCACGATCTTTCAGGAGCGAATTTTTTATTTTCTTCCTCTTGATGAGCGATGATATTAAAGCATAATAGGTTATAGGTTCTCTCAAGATCGTTTCTGGAAATATCTTTTTCCAAATCCTCACCCTTGTTTTTTATTTCTTCAACAAAATTATCATAATCCTCAATTTCAGCATCAACTATAAGTTTGTTAGGGATAATGGGTTTTCCGGTTTCTATTCCTTTATCTTTTATTTTTGGTACATTATCCCAAACAGGTCCTTCTCTTGTGCCAAAAAATTCATCCGCCACTCTTTCAAAGGTAAATTGGAATTTCCAACCCAGATCATTGTAATCCGTTCTGATTAGAAGGGTGGATTCTAATGTAATGGGTTTAATATCTTCCTTCCTTTTGCTCTGGAAAATAAACGGTTTATTTTTTCCTTGTTTTCTATCGGGTAATTGTATCTGGTTTCTCTCATAATTAGTGTAAAGATAACCAATGTTAAGGTCGGGTATTTCATAGTGCTTTGCTTCAGGCATCCTTAAAATTCTCCCAACTGTTTGCGTGTGAAATGTCGGGTTTTTAATCTCTCTAAACATTACTAAAACCTGTGCTCTCGGGCAATCCCATCCTGTTGCTGCTGCTTGTTTGAAAATTAGAAAATTAACATCTGAATCGGATTTTTCAACATACTCTAAATTTTCTTTCTTTTCAGAAAGCCAAACAGCAATTTCATGGTCTTTTATTCCTTTATCTCTTAAAAATCCCTTTACGATTTCCTCTTTTGATTTGTCTAATGTTTCTTTTCTTGCTATATCATCATTCGGTAATTGAATAAGAACAAGCGGATTGATATAATCAATATTTAGTTTTTCATAGTACTCCTTTAATTCTAATCTTTTATCATAAGCCAATTCCAGAAGTAGTTTATCTTGGTCGATTTCTTTTTTTGAAAATCTGTCAATGTCTTCTTTTGTCTGAGTAACAACCTTCTCTTTAATTAATCCATCTTCAACAACTTCATCCCTTTCAATTTCAATAAATCCTGCTCTGTGGTGTTCAACATCAGAATATGATGGCTCCTCTTTTGGTGTGGCAGTTACATAAATTTTAATTCTTGGATCAATAAGTTCAACAATTTCAGCAGCTAATTCGGTATGCGTTTGTGTGTGGGCTTCATCCACAATTAAAATTAAATCTCGTTCTTTTTGGGTTCTTATTATAAATTCGTCAAAAATTCCTCTGTCAAATTCCGTTTTTTCCGTCTCTCTCCTTAATTTTCTCCCATCTTTAGTTGATGTCTTAACTTTTTGCCAGTTGATAAAAAAGACATTGTTTTTTTCTAATTTCTTTCTGTTCAAATCATTTAAATCCAAAAGTGTTATCTCTCCTGCACCATCATAATAATCGTAAAGTTTCTTTTTACTCTGTAAATAAGAATCCTCGCTGAAGCTAATCCATAAGAAAGCTTTATCCGCATCAAACTGAGGATCACCGGTAAGGTCTTTTAAGAATTGAGCCATCATCACAGTTTTTCCACTACCAGTTGGTGCTTTAAAGATTAAATCTAATCTTCTATCCCCTGTTTTCCATAGGTTTAAAAACTGTCTTCTTAATCCTGCTATCGCTATTTCCTGAAATGGTTTTAATGTTATATTCATTTTCATAATCTATTTACTTCCTTATAAACTTCAATTATTGGTTGAGGTATATCTTTAATTGTGATATTGTCATAACCATGTTCCTGTCCTTTTACTTCATTCTTCCCCCAACTGAATAAATAAACTATCGCGTTGCCCTTTTTAAGTTTTTCAAATAAATCCCCTAATTTACTTTGGTCTTCCCTAAAATAGATAGCAACAGTTTTATTTTTGTTTTTGAAAATCTGCCACCACTTATTTTTTTCAATTTCTTCAAAAGCATCTTCTCTAAGAGCGATCATTTCTCCTGCTTTGTAAGTTAATTCAATCTTTTTTTCGTCCGAAACATCATAGATATTTCCAACATCAATAAAGTCGGTTTTGAAGTATTTTAGGTTTCCAGGCATATTTTTGATTAATTTACCGTTTGCTTCTTCTTCTAAATTTAGTATTACTTTTTTGATTCTGGGATAACAAATATCTGTGCATATTTTGATCTCCTTATCTGATTCTATCTTCTTTTCATTCTTATTCACTAAGATAAACTTGCGTTTGCCTTTGTCTCTTTTATTTATTTCTAAAACAGAATGTCCGGTAGTTCCTGAACCTTCCATAAAATCAAGGATGATTCCATTCTTTGGTGAAAAATAAGAAAGAAGTCTTACTATCAACTCTACGGGTTTAGGATTACTAAATTCTATGCCCGGCAATATTTTTTGTAAATCCCTAAGACCGCTATTTGGTAAATCACTTTGCACCGAACCCATTACCTGAATATTTCTTCTCTTTCTATAGTATGGAACCCCATTTTTTTGAAAAAAGATTGATATTATTTCTTGTCCTTTTGTATCGTATGTTTTTTTACCCGTGTTTATGTTTTTGAAATATTTTTCTACTTGAAAACGATATGGAAAAGATGCCTCCAAAATAATATCTTTTGTTAATCTTCCATCTTTAAATTCCATAGGACCATTAATTATATCTATTCTATTTGTTGTTGCACCTACAGAATTTTCAAATTTAACATTTTTGACTCCCTCAATAGGCGTTCCTTTCGGAAAATTTAATCTACAAATAGGATTTCTTTTCGTGCGTTTTATTTGTAATCTGCCTTCTACTAAACCCAATTCATCCGGGAAATTTTCGCCAAAGTAATTTCTGACATTTTTGAAATCCTTTGCATATGCTAAAATATATTCATGGTTTTTTACGATACTTCTGAATCCTTTAGTTGAACCTGCATTATTCCAGATTATCACGCCTCTATCCAATCTATTATTTTCATCAAATATCTCATCACACAATGATCTAAGTTGTGAAACTTCATTATCATCAATTGATATAAAAATAACCCCGTGCATATTCAACAACTCCTTAGCTAATCTTAATCTCTTACTCATAAAATTAAGCCATTTTGAATGTCTATAAGTGTCTTCTAAATCCACATAACGGTCATTATAAAGAAAATTACTATTTCCGGTATTATATGGCGGATCAATATAGATTACATCAATCTTTCCTTTATGAGTATAATTCAGAACCTGTAAAGCATGATAATTATCCCCCTCAATTAAAATATTCATTGGCTTATTCTTATCTGTAAGAATCTCCTTGTCTTTAACATCTTTAAGAATCGGAAGTTTTTCTTTGCATTCCAAAACAACTTTTTCGGGTTCTTTTTCTTCCTCCCAGACAATCCCGTATTTTTTACGGGATTTAAGTTTCTCGTTTTCTTCTTTCAGTTTCTTTATTTCATTGAGAAGTTCTTTTACTTTTTCTTCTGAATTATCATAAGTTTTTTGTTCTTTAGTCATGGTTGATTCTCTTATAGTTTCTTATAAATTATTTAAATTGGTAGAATAATATAAACTTTTTATTTCTTACAAAACCGGTTCAAAATAATTCGTAAATTTTAAGGCAGGTGGAATGTCGCCTAACGGAATCGGGCTATACGAATTCGGCGATAGCTGATTTGGGCGAAGCGTAGCGAAGCTGTATAGCCCGTGTTATGTGAAGTTGACGAAGGACGCTAAAACTTCAATTTTTCCTGATTTAACTTTCTGATTGTTTGCTGGCCCGGGTGTCGTACCATTTTTTATCTCCTGTTCATGTATTACTAAATTATTTATCTTTCAACTCTCCCCCAAATAGAGCCTGCTTCAGTACATTCCAGTATCGTGCCTGCGACTTCTTCGGTATGCTTAAGTTCAAGATCAACTTTAAATGAATCCCATATCATCGGGAGTTTGATGTTAAAAAAATAAGGAAAACTATTCCGCATATTGCTATTGCGTAGGTTATCATCACCAATCCAGATACCTTCCAATTGATGTTGAATTCCCATTCTCCAATTGACTTTCCTTTCCGTAACTTTTGGGCAACACCATATGCGTCACCTATGCCAATAACTTGGATAAGGATACCAATAAATACGAAACTTAGAACAAAGGTGGAAATCATTAAAGCAAGTCCTTTTTTCCACTGCCCTAAGTAAATTTGTCCTGCCCCACCCAAAAGAAAATAACTCAATAAGGCGGCTATAAATGGGGATTTGTTGGATGATGTTATTGTGGGCTGAATAGACTGTTGGTATTCGGTTCTTTTTACTGGCGCTGTAGCCGAAATAACAGATGGCGAAAGATGAACCGTGCCAGGTACATTTGTTTGTTTTACACTCTGCGGCGAGGCTGAAGGCAAGTCATAGATATTCATCGGTGTATGGAACAGATCGTCCATTAATTCTTTTTCCAGTATCCTTAATGAAGATCCAACCAAAATCAGGCATTGATATGGTTCGGATAATGCCCCCGGTTTTTCAGGGAGATTTGTCCCCGCGAGTTTTTCGTGTTCCAGATGGATGAATCTCCCGAGGATTAATAGAGTACGTTTGAACTCCAAGGAAATATCTGTCGGCAGCTTACCATCTACCAACTCGGAAACGGCATGCAATCCGTCCGCCGGATGTCTTGGATCCATGAAACACGTGGCCCAAACTTTGGTGAACGTTTCCCGTTCTTCCATCAAAGATAGCAAGACTTGCCGAGCCAGAGCTGATTTAATTATCGGAGCTGTTTGTAAAACTGTACCGAACGCCTTCTTCTGGGCTTCCGTTAGTTTATCAGCATCCTCGCCACGATGAATGAGGAACAATTGCCGGAAAACCCAGTAAATGCCGCATTGCAGCGTCGTCCATTCATCCTCTGAGAATTGCGCTTTATAGTTATTCACCGGTGCCGAGACAGGAATGGCGGGGGTATCGGATGGGGGCGCTGATTTTTCAACCAACCAAAGCGTATCAATCTTCCCAGCATTGTCACGGTAGGAAACTATTTGCTGTTTGGCTGTTTGCCAACAGGACAAGGCTAATCCGGCCTTCGGGCGCACCGATCTGGGCCCTTCACAGTATTCTTCCAGTGCGACGATCATTGCTCTTAGAAAAGC
>MCBC01000085.1 GCA_001723855.1 Candidatus Altarchaeales archaeon WOR_SM1_86-2
GAAGTGGATGATAAAACAAGAGAGATATTAACAAAAGGTATCTTTTATACGAATATGGAGCTTCCAAGCAAAGATGCGAAGATAATAAAAGAAGGGGAAGAAGATTTATTTGGGGATGGTGAAAAGATTACGGTTGTAGAACACGACAAATATGAAGAAGTGGAATACTGGGAGTGTCCAAAGTGCTGTGCAGAAGAGATTATTACCGAAGAGACGGGAATAAATTTGTACCGACTCAAACAATGGATCAAGGAGGGCTTTGGAGAAAGATGTCCCGACTATGTTAAGGGCTGTCCAGTTTGTGATGCATACAATTTATATGATGAACTGGAAGAGATGCTTGATATTCAATATGATGATGAAGTATGCGCCGAATTGGTTGAAGAACGAAGAAAGAGTGAAGAAAGTAAAATAGAATAATCATTCACGCATATTCAAAGTTCCGAGGATATGCCCATACAACTCAGCATTTTTAGCCGCAATAACATTCGCTTTTGTTTGGGGAGTTATTTCTTGATCATAATCAACTCTTACAAAACCTCCCGATTCTTCAACAATCAATTTTCCAGCGGTAATATCAATCAACCTGGGCGGGCGGAAATCAATATAAGCATCCAGGGAGCCTGCGGCAACATAGCATAAACTCAGCGCTATGCTGCCGTAGGATCTTATATGCCTGGCATCCCTTACGACTCCCAGAATCTCATCAAATCCTTTGCCTTTCTCTCCAATGTGGAATCCCAGATAACCAAGGTTTGAGTCATCCTTTGTTTTTAATTTTTTCCCGCTGCAGTATGCCCCCCTCCCCTTTGCGGCATAAAAAATATCCCCTCCCGGTATGTCCTTTACATAAGCCACCCTTACGCCGTCCAGGGTCCTGTCATCCGCCAATGCTAAAGAAACCCCAAACAAAGGAATTCCGAGTTTAGCATTATTTGAGCCGTCAAGAGGATCCGCAAAAATTACAATCTCCGGAGAATCCCCCATCGTTATCTCCCCCACCTCTTCCGAAACTAAGAGAACATCCTCCCCACAATTTTTAACGGCATCAATGATCACATCCTCCGCTATCTTATCAATTTTAGCGGTAATGTCGCCGCCAGCACCTTTTACGATCCCTGTTTTTGCCTCGGGAGTGCCGTAGACTTTCATTACCTCACGCGAGACATCCTCCCCGATATTCATGAATAATTCTAACCAATCTGTGGACTTCATATTTCTATTATATGTATTGGAAAATATATATTAATGGCAGCCCTAAATATCCATTTAAAGCAGTTTATCGGCGAAATGATATTGAAAAATATTGGAGCAAAAACAAGAGGTTCTGAAGCGATATTTCCTTAAATTATATGGGAGCGCACTTAACGGTTCTTGCTCAGGAGTTGAGAAGCCTTAAAGTCACTGCAATCCGGATGCTGTGGACATGTGTCGCACATTTGCTGGTCTTTTGCGGTGTCAACAGACGCAACAGCGAACTGAATGACCTCAACAAGCGGCTCTTCACCTTCCTCGCTCTTTTCTATTCTGACCCGATGACAGAATCTGGGCGGGATTATCACAGTGCGCTCAATATCAAAATAAGTTTCAAAATCGGCATCATTATCAACATCCTTTAACGCAACACTTAACCTGCCCCGGATGACCGAGTAAATCTCTATCTGATGCCCATGCCAGTGTGATTTTTGCCGCGCATTTTTATTAAAGTAAGAAAGCTGCAGCAAGTCCGACTCAACCACAGGCTTCTTCTTCACAGGATTCTCCTTATCAAATCCCAGGGATTCCCATTCTGTCGCCCGATGGAGTATTTCTTTATCGGGGTACAGTTCCGGGACAACAACTTTTCTGAGCCCTCTGGGTTCATCCCTGAGAGCATCATCCACTTGTGAAGTTCGAATCACCAACGGTTTTTTCATTTTTCCTTCATTTTTATGAAATTTATTTATATTCTCTGATTAAAAAAAGAAAATTTCCGCAACCAAATCCGAAAATACGGACAGGAAGATCAAACCAGCATGCTCAAATCCAACTCACACCCGGTAACCGGGATTTCCAGATTAAAATTTTCCAGCACCTTCGGGTGGATTTCCCCAAAAAATCCGACTTCTTTTCCTGTGGTAATGGACGCACACCTGCCTTCTATGAAACTTCTATGGCCGAGTTTTTTTATAATGCAGTCATATCCCAGGGAGTTCAGCAGCCCTAAAACATGGGATTTCATCTCCGAAAAGTTTGCTTTTGAATCTGCGATTACAAAGGATAATTTCTTTGCCGCTTTCCCGTCCGCTGAAACGCAACTCCCGATTTCAAATATCTGCTGGGGATACTCCCTGTTTTTGTTATTTTCCAGGGTAGCCATCATCGACGGCAAAAGCCATGTTCTTACCACACCGTGCTCGGATGACACCGGATTTTCTGTTTCTACCCCATCCATGATGTCCAGGCGCATTCTTTTAAATAGATCATTTTTGTTTGTCAGTATCATGGTCATAACCTCATGAAACCCGAAGCCGAGCATCAACTCCCTTATCATATCAGAGGATTTTTCTACCAGATCTTTTTTTCCTATACCTGCAGTGCCCGGCAATTCCGGTTTGAAATTTTCATAACCCCCCGCTATTGCTATATCCTCCACAAGGTCCATGGCATGCAGTACATCAGTTCTGTATGCCGGAATTAAAACCCTAACCCTGCCGCCCTCAAATTCAACCCCGTACATCATTTTTTCCAGCAGCCCTTTAATTTTCTCTTTATCAAAATCGGTTCCAAGCAATTTATTTACATACTCCGGGCTGAGGTCCATAACCTGCGGCTTTAGGTTTGGAGTTTTTTGCATTTTTATTTTTATTATGGTAATTAAATAATAAGAATGGCACGAATGCATGCGAGAAGAAAAGGGAAGTCGGGATCAACCAGGCCTTTAAGAACCTCTCCGCCGGAATGGATTGATGTTGATTTAAAGGAGATAGAAAAGGTGGTGGTTGAGATGGCACGATCCGGTGTTCCTCAATCGAAAATAGGGATTGTGCTCAGGGACCAGTACGGGATTCCAAATGTAAAATTGGTTACCGGAAAGAAACTCTCACAAATTCTCAAGGAAAATGAACTGTCACCTTCAATTCCCGAGGATTTGCAAAATTTGCTTAACAGAGCAGAGAATTTAAAGAAACACTTAAGTGTCAACAAAAGAGATTTGTACAACAAAAGAGATTTGCAGTTGGTGGAGTCCAAGATCCACCGCTTATCAAGATATTACAAGAGAGAAGGTGTATTGACCGGTGACTGGAGGTATGTTAAAGGAGGGTTTTGATAAGGCTTTGTTTATTTATCTGCATCCTCGATATAAATGAGGTCAAGCCCTGATTGCCCGTCGAATTTCCTCGCAACATTTGCATTACTCCCCGTATCAATCTCAATGATAACTGCTTCGATTACAAGATAAACCTCTGCGCACTTTCTTATACAGCCAATGTTGACTTTATCTTCTCGTCCAATGCATGAATGAATATGAATTTTTGGCTCCCCACCCTTCCAGAAAATCGTTCCAAGACCAAGGACTTCGCGGCCGTCATCGAAGTTTTTCCATATAGCCGTTGGAGGGATCTCAACCTTCTCGGGACCCACGACGATTTCTGCTTTCTCCAATGCACCGATCAAGTGAATAATTCCTGATTCTACCCTTTCCTTTTTAGCGAGTTTTATAAGTTCTTTTAAGAGGTTATCGCCGTCTTCAAATTTGACCACAAATATTCTTCCGATTTTTCCCTGCGTGTATTTCATCCTACCATGCTGCAAATAAAATTTTAAGAGATTTTTGTTAATATTGTTCCATTATCTAAATAAATTAAAAAGTGTATATCAGAAAAGAGGCTCTTGAATTAATACTCGGGGCTTCCCGGGAAATCTATCCCAACGAGTTTGGAGGCATGCTCAGAGGTACGGATGATGTGATTGAAGAGGTTTTGCTTATTCCCGGTTCGATCTTTGGCGACAGGTTTGCCAGCACGAGATTTGATATGGTCCCGATAGATCATTCGATCATAGGGAGCGTGCATTCTCATCCCTCAAACTCGTTTGAGCCGTCGGGAGCGGATTTGAGGTATTTTAAAAGGCTCGGTAAGATCCATTTGATAGTCAGAAAACCCTATGGAAGCATAGTGGATATAGCAGCTTACGATAGAGGGGGTAAGAGAATAAGTCTAGAACCAAAGAACCGTTGAAATTGCGACAGCGGCAATAATGATCTCGACTCCGATCAATAATAAGACTAATTTCCTTTCAGTGATTCCGTTGGCTAAACGCATGATCAGGGAGGGAACGCCAACCACCTCCGGACACCTTAATTTATTATTTTCATCAACCTTTATGCTATAAACTTCCTTGGGAAATCCCCCATTTGCTTTCAGCAGCACATCCACCGCATACATAGCCATTAAAATCGCTCCAACCGTTTCTATGTTGCCTATGATCACAGAAGTCGCGATGACGGCCCCGATACTCAAGGTTCCGATGTCTCCGGGGAAAATGCGAGCGGGATACCAGTTGTAATAAAGAAATGCCAAGAGCCCCCCAAGCATTGCCAGCGATATCACGGCGGCATCGATTTCCCCCAGGAAAACGGCGATTACTGCAATCGTCCCGGTCATAACTGCCCCCATTCCTGCTTCCAGACCATTAAAACCCGCCATCATGTTGGTGACATTTGATGCCACTGTGATGCCAATGGGTATCAGAAGCAGGGGGTAAAGAATCCCGAAGTCCACGGAACCGTAAAACGGGACCGCCATTTCACTTACACCCGCGTTTGCAGCCATAAGGGGAAGGGCAGCGAATGCCGGCAGTAATGCTTTGAAGCTTTGCCTTACCGTGATAAGATCGTCGAAAATGCCGATAATCGAAATTATCAGAATGGTGCTTAAGCCGGCGAATATATAAAGCACGTTCAACCCGGTTAACTCTCCTAAACCCAGAAACTTAGACATCGCGATAGCCGCCAAAACCGCTGTTATAAATCCCGTCACGATTGCGATACCCCCCATTTCCGCAACCTTCGGCTTATCTGCCTTGGACATATCACTGCCTGTAATCCCCGCAAGCTTGAGTTTTTTAATAAAGAAGGGCGTCGTAATGAATGTCACAATAAATGAAATCAGGAGTATTATCCCAAACACATACATTTTATTTTTATCTGTATTATAAATTTAATTTATAATAAGACATAAAAATTTTTGCAAAGCAAAAATTTTTCTTGTGTTTTATTTTTTTAATAAATAAAAAATAATAGATATGCGGTTGTGATGTAGCCTGGTTATCATACAGGCTTGCCAAGCCTGACACCCGGGTTCAAATCCCGGCGACCGCAAACAAGAAACAGCCAGGTAAGTTCCGCATTATTTAAGCCAAAGTCCGATCCCGTTGAAAAACGGGAAAATGGAAAAAATAGGTGTGCATAGCAGGGAAAAGGCAAATTCTGCCGCAAAAAACGACTCCTTGGGTCGGGTGTCTGCCGGAGGGGTAAGCATCTGGTTCCGGAATCCATAATCTTTAGGTCACCGTTTATGTTCTTATGCATTCGACTTTAAGCAAAACTTTTTTGGAGTTTGCATTATTTCTTCTAAAAATTCATTTAAGTTTACTGTTGCAACACCGATTTCTTTATCTGCCCCCCCGTAATAAACGAACAAGGTATCTTTGATTACCTCCGAACCACAACTGAAAACCACATTATTTACCACGCCTTCTCTCTCATAATGTTCTTCGGGTTCTAAAATATGATTGTATGGTCTTGACACAACGATTGACGGGTTATCTGAATCAAGCAGCATCGCTCCAATCCGGTAATGTCTGTCGTGTTGAGAAATTCCGTGATAGATGAGAAGCCATCCATTATCTGTTTTTATTGGCGGGCCTGCTATACCTATTTTCTCGTTGTCCCAGTAGCCGGTCGGTCTGCAAAAAATAGCATTGGGAATTCCCAGCCATGAACTGCCGTCAAAATCCATGTGATCTATAACATCCATGCATATGAATTTATGCAGTCTATGGAATACC
>MCBC01000086.1 GCA_001723855.1 Candidatus Altarchaeales archaeon WOR_SM1_86-2
TTCTCTGTAATAATCTCAATTCTTCCCCCATAAGGTGTAAAGTCTACCGCATTGGATAGGAGATTTAGAATGACCTGTTTCATCTTCTCGGAATCCATCCACACCTGGGTAATATCGGAATTAAATTTACATACTATCTCTATCTTTTTCGCATTACTCTGTGGCGAAACAAGGAGAATCATTTTATCAATCAGGCCATGAAGATCATTCAACTCAAACCGTGGTTCTCGTGTATTCACAAGATCAAGGAGTTCCGTAATTAAATTATTCACCCTGGATGTCTCTTCTATTGCAATTTTATAAAAATTGTTCCGGAACTCTTCATCGTTATACTTTCGCGGTAACATCTGGATAAAAGTTCCAATGGCCGTCATTGGGTTCTTGATCTCGTGGGCCAGTCTCGCGGCAAGATTGCCTAAAAAGGAGAACTTTTCAGCCCTGCTTAAAAGGTCGTGGGATTTCTTAAGCTCCAGCATCTGTTCTTTTAGTGTTTTGTATAACCTTGCATTCTCTATTGCTATAGCAATCTGGGGTGAAAAAATTTCAAGTGTCTCACGGGTCTCCTTCGGAACTCCCTTACCATGAACAGCATCTGTAGCAATAACTCCAATTACCTTAGATCTGGTTATCAATGGGACTACATAAACCGATGCCGGCTGTCCATAGGTCAAAATAACATTGTCCTTTCTCAGGCCCGAACTTTCCACCTCAGGAACATACTCTGACCGACCTGTATTAGTGACCCGTGCCAGGATATTACTTAGGCGATCGAGAGGAACCCTGTAATCTTTCACCTCCTCCGGTACTTCACCATCAAAGCCTGCTCCGTGAATATATTCAAGACACCTATCCTCTTCGTTTACCAGCATGATTATGGCTCGATTAATCTGACAGACATTGGATAGTATGTTCATAATCACGCTCAATAATTGGTCTAGATCTAGCAAAGAGAGAATTGCCTTTCCTGTCTCCTGTATTGCCAAGAGTTGTTTTATTCTTTGGTTTAATTCTTTGTTTAGCTGGTTTACCTCCTCGTATTTTTTTTCGATAATCCTCTTATCCCCTTCCATTTCCCTAATTGTCTCTGAAATCACGGATTTAGAGGTGTAAAATCTCGAAAATATCTCATGTAATAGATTCCCGGTAGGCCATTTCAAATGGTATTCACAGTATGGGGCACCTTCAAAGTAACAACTTTTCTCTTTGAGGGTAAGAGGTCTCCCTCCCCAGATGAGTGGCATAAAAGTATAAGCGCCTTGATTATACAGACATATATCTTTTGTTACATTCATTTGGGGATCCCAATATAATCTAACAATGGCTTCGTTTCGAGTTATTTCCACCAGTTCTACCTTTTTGTTTCTGTTATATTTGTCATTTACTTTTTGAAGGTTTTTAAGACCTTTTTTAATTGACCAAAATGCCTTGATTATTATGCTTTGGACATAACCAAGAGAGTAATTTTCAACAGCATGTTTGGCGATCTTATAGGCAACGATCTCGTCATGAAGAATCAATTTGGCTCTTTCCATTAATTTGGAAAGCACGGTACACGAAATCCAATTATTGGGATCCCTCAAAAAGATTTCGGGATCTGGGAGGGCATCAATCTCAGGGTCGAGGTTGCTTAAGAGGCCAGAACAGTCGTTATTATTATATTCCTTAAAATAATCAAGGATAGCCCTAGAGTTTGTGCAGCTTATTTCCTTTTCCACTGAAAACCTTTACAATTATTAAGGCTTAAAATGTTAAATCACGTGTACTTCTTTGACTTGACATCAATTTTTTGTACTTTATGGCTAGGATTGGCACCAATTCCCTGAAAGTCAAAAGGCTTTCTCCTTGTGCATTCACTATCTCCCTATTATTATCCCTGAAACATGAGCCAGGAATAATATCATCCTTTAAAGCTTTGCTTGGGAGCCGAAAGAAAGGCATCATATTCAAGAAGGCTGTCTGTATTTTAGGTGTGTTATTGAATAAATTAAAGATTTCTTCCATATAAGCGAGAGTGGTTTCAAAGTTTAGATTTTTAGATGGCTGCCTGACAATATTCTGACCAAAAACACCGTCATCATCAAAAACAAGATCAGGTAGGGACAAGGCAAGGTCATAAATTTTTGTTTTAGGATATACATGACATTCTCCGATCTTAAAAACATGTCCTCCAGGTCCACTGTTTTCTGATAGTCTTTTAGCAAAAACAAGACTTTCTTCAAGGTCTTTCTCTGTGTCTCCCGGATATCCGGCAATCATGAAGATAATTAATGGGATTTCATATTTTACGGCTTCCTTGAATATAGTAAGGGTATTAGAGATATAGTGTTGATAATGAGCTCTATCTCTCACCTTATTCATCCGCTTTAATGTATTATAACTTGCCGATTCGAACCCAAGAGCCAACATGCCTATTACATCCGCAATCTGAGGTATCAGGGACGGATTCAGAGTATCACAGCGGGTTTCAAAATTGACTTTAATACCCAATGATCGAAGAAAGGGAAAGAAATCAAAAGATTTAAAGAGCGCATCACTTACCAACAGGGTGTGAGTATTGCTTTGGTTTAACAGATTAATCAGGTCTTTGCGGATAATCTCTGGGGGAACCTCTTTTCTGACAGGTCGTATATATTCTTCCATGCAGAAATTGCAATGATAGGGGCATCCACGGCTGAAAGCATAAGGTAGAATATCATATGCCCTGGGGTACTTTATTAATTCCAGATTGAGAAGGGTCTTTTTCTTAAGATCAAAGCGCACACCTTGTTTGGTTACATGAACGTGCTCATCTTTCTTCCATGCCAGGTTCGGGATATCCTTATTTATTGGGCTTTCGCCCCTTTCCAAAAGCTCGATTATCTTAAGTGCAGGTATTTCACCTTCGCCGATCACGATCAAATCTACCGCCGATGTTCTGGAAAATATCTCCTCATAGTAGATAGTGGGGAAATAACCTCCTAGAAAGACAAAAACGTTGGGGTCATACTGCTTGATAAGCTCACATAAATGGATTGTCTCTTCTGCCTGGGAGATAGCTGTACAGGAGATGCCAATACCCTTTGGTTTTAGTTCAGATATATCCTTTAGAAGTTTTTGGTATATTTGATCTTTTCCTTCCTGGGTAAGAGGTAACCCATAATCCACAGATATAGAAATAATCTCAACCTCTACTTTGGGAATGTTGTATTTAACAAAGCTAGCTATTTCCATAATGGATAGTGGGTATGCGGGGACGTACATTCCTGTATTTTTAGAAATCGGTTCAATAAATAAGATCATAAAGTAAGCTCCTCATTTCATTGAGGCTGGATTGTTTTGCAAAAACCCAAATAAAGTTTAGTGAGGCCAGAAACTTAACATCGTATATATTTTTATACCTCCTCATGAAACCCTATCAAACGCAGGTTTTAATAATGGTGAAGATCTTTTTCTCCTCGCCGGATTGCTCTTGGCTGTGCCTGCAACATTTATTACATAATATTCTTCCCATTGATACCACTGTTCTGGATTAGAGTAAATATATCGTTCAAGAAACTTTAATACAGTTTCCCCGACTGAAGAGGGTGCGATATCGTGGAGGATCTTTAACATATCTTCATAACCATACATGATTAACTTGTATTTGTGTAGGTTGTATCTATGGATAACTCCGAAAACAATCTCAGCCCCTGTTCTTTTCTGAATAACATTTATTGTTCTATCTAAAACTGTTTCTTTCCCCAAGAAAGATGTTTTCTCTCTTTCTGATGGTCTCCACTCTTCAAATTCGTCACATTCTGTTACAAGAATTCGATTTTCCCTCAATTCTTTGATGGCAACTCTGATAACATTTCCTGTATTCTCGGCATCAATCATTCTTATGTTATATTTCTTGGCCTGAGAATAGACCTTTTTTTTTAACTGTTCGGTTTTGAACTTTGCAATCATAGAGATGGGAAAGTTCTTAATTGCAAGCAGAGTCGGTATATATTCAATCGCACCATAATGACCTGTAACAGTAATAACACCATTCCCTTTCAATAGACTTGTATGTAATACCTTCAAATCTTCGCTCATAATATTTTGATTAAGAAACTTAGTTGCTTTTTTGGGCTCTTCAAATGCAATGAACAGCTTTTCATAATAATGTGATAATATGCCATCGAATACCTTTTTTGTCATCCTCCTCATATTAGGCTGTTCTCTCTTAAATCCAATAACTTCAAAGACAGCATTTTTAATACAATTCTTCTCTTTCTTATTGAAGTAGAAATATAATTTTCCAAGAAAAAAAATAAGGATTCTCGCTATATTCCAGCCAAAGATTAGATATAAAAAAATATTGAACCTCAACTGTAAAAATTTGCTTAAACTGATACGCATGAATTAGTCCAACTTCTTGAATTGGCTTTACTGTATCCTTCACTACAAAATTAAAGGTCTCAATATATATGCCAAACTCTGAAGTGTTTCCGCACTTAATAAACAAATCAAAATATATCATACTGCCTTCCTAATCAAGCGGTAAGAACCTTTCATGGCGGGAATTTCACCAATATATGGAATAGGGCAAAAGTACCGTTCCTTACAGATTCTATGAGAGTATTAACTCTAAATATATAGAAATAGTTTGAGTTTGTACAAAACGGTGTGCACCTATGCACACTATATAGTGCATATTAGCAAAAATACCTTTATAGGGCTGTAATTATTTGCATCTCCTGAGAAACTAGATATAGAAAAAAGCATGGAGATGTCTTTTTTTGTTATGCCCTCATAAATGCACAGGAGTGGCCCTGATAATCAGGATTTGAGAGGCGGAGATTATACTAGCATTGTCACGTTGCGATACATCCCGATTATCAGGGTCCAGCACGGGACCTTATTTCAGGGGCATAACACAAAAAAAGACATCACCATGCTCAATGTAAAGTTTCTTTCATATATAACCCTGAAGCGTAGTGTCAGGGTCATTTGCTAAATTGAAACAATCTGAACTGAAAACCTTGACGCTTATGCAATTCTATGTTCATATAGGAAGTTAATTTTATCACCCAAAACAGGCATCTTTGTGTATTCTCGTTATAAGATTTAACATAATTGAACATGGGAGCCGTTAAATGATGGAAGTCGAAAAAAGAGCCACTATACTTGTTGTTGATGATGAGCGGGGGGTTCGTCAGTCCTTTTATATGGTGTTAAAAGACGAATTTGAGGTCCTCCTCTCTGAGACGGGGGCCGAGGCACTGGAGATCTTCTCAAAAAATCCAGTAGATATCATTTTGCTGGATATCTTGTTGCCTGATATTAACGGTATTGACCTTATCGAGAGATTTAAGGATATAGACCCAAACACTGAAATCATTATGGTCACAGCGGTGAAAGAGGTTCAGACTGCCGTAAGGTCAATTAAACAGGGAGCATATGAATACATCATCAAACCGTTTAACGTTGATGAGGTAATCACCTTTATCCACCGTGCGTTAGAGAAACACAACCTCGTGAAAGAAGTTACCTATCTAAGAAATGAACTAGAAAGGGTCCAGCCCTTTGAAGAGATGGTGGGTAAAGATAAAAAAATGAAAAAAATCTTTGAACTGATCTCAACGATCTCTCAAGGCGATGGAACAGTCCTTATTCAAGGGGAGAGCGGAACGGGAAAGGAATTGGTTGCCAGAGCTATCCATCGCCTAAGCCCTCGAAAAAATCATCCCTTTGTAGTGATTAGCTGTGCCGCTATTCCTTCAACGCTAATGGAAAGTGAGATCTTTGGCCACGCCAAAGGGGCCTTCACAGGTGCTGTGCATACAGCAATAGGTAAGCTGGAAATCGCCCATAGAGGGACCGTCTTTCTTGATGATATTGACTCTCTCGATATCAATATGCAGGGCAAGCTCCTCAGGGTTATTCAAGAGAGGGAATTTGAAAGATTGGGAAGCACACAAGTGAT
>MCBC01000087.1 GCA_001723855.1 Candidatus Altarchaeales archaeon WOR_SM1_86-2
TAGGGTCATCCGCCCCTTACCCACCCGTTCATCTTGAATTTTATTAATTATTCCGGTTTTTGCACTTATGTGCTTATATATAATTAAATTTTGAATTTAAAAACCAATAAAAATCCGGGTGTCGCCCTGAAAAATTTTGTTTTTTAGTTTGAAGCCCGCATCCGTGAGAAATTTTTCTATCCCGGATGCCCTGTAATATTCTTCATCAACGCTTGTTACAGCACCATATTTCCAGTCAATAATTATCAATATTCCACCCCGTAATAATTTATTTTTTGCGTTCCTCAGGAATCTTTCCGGCTCGGTAAAATGATGAAATGAATATACTGTGAAGATGAGATTAAACCTACCAGGTAATTTACCAATATATTCCGCTTTCATCTCTTTACAAACAATTTTATTATTATCCCCTTTATTTGAGATAGAAATATCAATTCCAAAGGCATTAATATTTTTTAATTTTCTCAATTCCTTTAACCTGCTGCAGTCACCGCAGCCAACATCCAATACAAGGTCGCCTTCATCAATAAACTTCAAAAGAAAATCCGTAATATCTTTTTCTGAAAGTCGCATTTTCACCTCACTGCATCAATTTTTGATTTAATTGAAATTTCTTTGTCCCTTCTATCATCAATCCGTAATGTTGTCACAACCCTTTCCGTACCTTCTGAAAAAACCGCTTCATGCGCTTTTTCAATTGCATTGAATAATGTTTTTGTGTCTTCTGCTTCAATTATCGTTCCCATTGCATGCAATTCAAATTTTATATTTTCTTTTTTCAGTGCCTCTACTGCTGCTTTTACAAACCTCGCAACTCCAATTCCCGTTCCTATCGGAACAACACTGAATTCTGCAACTATCATTTTTTAGCCATAATATTATTTAATATTTTTTCAATATCCTGTGCAGCACATCCTTCATATTCAATTATCGGTTTTCCAAGTATGTTTGCTTCCCGGATTTTAGCATCTAATTTCACTGAGCCGGCAAAATTTGATTCAAGACCTCGCTCTTTTAAACCATTCATCAAAATTTTATTTGTATCGTCATCCACCTTATTTGTTATGATATATATCCTTTCATCCGGTATTCCCAGGTTCATTGACAGTTTCATTGCTCTTTTTGCAAGTTCCAGTGATTCGTAAGACGGGTCAACCACAATAATAATTGCATCAACATATTTTTCATTCCCCCTACCGAGATGCTCAACCCCTGCTTCAGTGTCCACCAATAGTATTTCAGTTTCGCCAGATTCATAAATCTTCAGGAATTCTCTCACAACGGCATTCAGGGGACACGCGCATCCTCCGCCAGCATCAACAATCTTTCCTATTGAAAGCAAACCAATCCCGTTTTTAGTGAAAATACTTTTTCTTTGCATCGTATCCAAAAGTAAATCTGCTAGGCGATTTTCATTCCAGTATTTTGTAATTCCTTTCCTACCGCCAAATGACTCGCTTAATGTTTCCGGTGCTTCTTCAAAGTCAAGCATTTTATATAGACCGGTGTTTGATTCATCCGTATCGACAACCAGTACCTCATAACCTTTTTTACGAATAGCATTTGCCAATAATGTTATTATCACGCTCTTTCCGCTTCCGCCTTTACCGCAGATTGAAATTTTTTTAATCATTTTTTATTTGAGTTTTTATTTTGGCTTCAACACCAATTTATGGTTCAGGAAATTGATTGTATCTATTTTGTAATTATCAAATATCTCCGAGCTGCCAAACATTTTCTGGATTATAATTTTATCGCCGTCAACTTTTACAACTGAAACATCTTCCATAATCTTTTTTTCTTTTCCGTTTTCCGTAACATAGACATCTGATTCACACATTTTTTATTTCCTTTTTTTCCATATTTTAATTTTAATATCTTAATATTCCAGTATCCTCTTCAGTCATCTTACCTCCACATTTCGGGCAGGTCTGTTTGTAACAGGAAACTCCAAGATAGTGTGGGACCCTATATCCGCAATTTGGGCACACGCATTCACCTGTCGAACCCTGACTTAATCTGCCACCTCTTCCGCGTACTTTCATTTTATGTTTTTTTTATTTATCTTTATTTGCTTCCTTTCTCTATCATAATACAAGCATTATGGATTACCGAAATACCGCCCTTTTCTGCTTTTTTCACTGCTTCTTCCGACTCGGAGCCGGGCTGCATCCATATTTCATTAACTCCTATATCCCGGCATGCATCAACAACCTTTTCTGTTACTTCTGATGGCGTGACCGTAACTACAATATCCGGTTTCTTGGGTAATTCGTAGAGGGTGTTATATATCCTTTTCCCCAATATGTAATCTGCATTCGGGTTCACGCCAAATACATCGTAACCTGCATCCAGCAAATCCTTAAATACAATGAAACCGTACTTTGCTTTATTTCTTGAGACACCTACAACTGCGATTGTTTTTGAATTTAAATCATTCATTTATTCTTCGTATGTGTTACTGAATATGTATCCATAATTTTTAATAATATTCATTAAATGTCGGGCTTGGCAATTTTTCAGGAGTCACATCTCTTATTGAAATTATACCAATCACTTCTTTATCCTTTACCACCGGAAGATGCCGAATAGTATGTTTCAAAAATAATTCTGATGCATCAAGTGTATCTTTTGTATGCTCAATGGTTATCACAAATGTTGTCATCACATCTTCAACCGATATTGCATCGGGATTTTTATTTTGTGAAATAACCTTTTTTATAATATCTCTCTCGGTTATGATTCCAAAACCGCCGTCTTTTTTTACAAGCAAACCGCCGATATTGTGTTTTTCCATAACTTTTGATGCTTCACTTATTGATATCTTGGGATTGACAGTTATTATTTCCTTGTGCATTATCTCGCATACATTTCTTACTTCACCGCGCAAATATTTCATATACGCAGCAGCAACAGGCGGTTGAATCATATAACCCATGGCAATAAGCAAAACTGCCTCTGGAAAAGACAACATTGCAATAGCAATAGCAACCGATAAATCCCTCATACCTGTGGAATATGTAAGTGCGATTGCTTTGCCTCTTTCAAGCAGGAATTTTCCAATTAATATGCTTATTGTGAGCATTAAACCATAAAACACGATTAAAGGGATTAGCGTCATCGCCGATGCAAAAATATCCGATAAAATTTTATCAGATTTCATACACATCGCAATAAAAACAATCATTAAAACACCAATGGAACTTACTCCTGAGAAATTCGGTTTTAACTGCATAAATCGTTCCTTGCCCCATTTCTTTAAAATAAATCTCCGGGTTAAATCACCTGCAATCATCGGTAAAAGCACGATTAATATTAATTGTTTGAATAATTCCATCGGGTCAAAAGGAACGCCCTCTGCAATCAAAAATTTTAGATAAATCGGGAGTATGAATATTGAAAGCAATAAGTTTACGGCAATTAAAACAAGTGCCGTGTTTAAGTTTCCTTTTGCAAGTCCTGTCCATGCGGCAGTCATTCCTGATGTCGGAAGTAATGCGATTAAATAGATTCCCACGGCATACATCAGATTGCCCTGGAAAAATACATTTGCGATTCCGATGGCAACTATGGGGGATATAATGAAATTTATAAATAAACTTAACGCTACTGGTTTTATATCTTTGAATGCGTTAAGGACTTCCCCGATTTTTATGTTTATCATCATCGGATAAATCATAAGGAACAGTACCGGAAGAACGAGCATTTTTAATGTGCTTTTTAAATCTGCTCCGAGATATTGCCCTGCTATAAGTCCCATTATGAGAAATGCTAATATTAAGTATATAAGGTTGTCCGTAATTGCTTTTAAAATTTTGTTTGCCATTTTTTTAATTTATTATTTTATTTCACCCCATCAATTAATTTTATTATTTTCTCACACGATTCTGGCAGTCCCTTCTGGAACTTTTTATCCTCAGGGAGCAGTTCACTGACAATCCTTGTGCCGAGGGCAAGATATGCAATATTTGTTTTTCCTTCATCATCTTTATAAACCACCACCTGCTTCGGCGGAAGTAAAATCGCACCTCTAATTGGATTTTCGCGTATGCTTTTATATGCCTTCTGTGGGTTGCATACCATAATTGAATGGAACTCGCATTTTTCATCCACTTCCACGCCGTGGCTTTTGAATTCCTCCATCATATTGAATACTTTCCTTACAATAAAACCCTGTGATTTTGCATTCTGCTTAAAATCCCCGATAAATTCATCCGGGGTTTTTTGTGTAGTTGTTTTATATAGTTTTGCCATCTTTGTTTGATTTTTGATATCTATCTATTATTTCGCAATTATTGATATATCTACCTACATGTTGAGCATGTTGAGCATGTTGAGCCGCCGCCAGAGCTTCCCTCACATCTCATGCGATTTTTCGCGTATAGTTTTACCCAACACTCCTGGCAAACCATCATTCTCCCTAATTCCTTATGGTTTGCTGAAAGCAAGCTCAAATCTTCTCCGGTTTTTCCACAAAGTTTACATTCTTCCATTTTTTATTAATTTTAATTTTGATTTTTTTTGTCTAACAAACAATTGACAGTGGCATTCGCCGTCTTTTTTAATTTCATCTTTATGATAAACACAGGGGCAAATGTTTTCCTGTATTCTCTGGATTCTGCACGGGCAGTATCTTTTACCGAATTTCTCCTGTTTAGCGATCAATCCTTCAATAACAACACTCAGAACCTTATCCTTGGGGTTTACATTGAAACCATTTGTCTTTGCATATTCTTCTGCCCAATTTTTTATTAATTTATGTTTCTCCTCGCCTCCGGTTTCCTTTATTGTTATTGCTTCAACCGGGCAGTGGCTTATGCACATCTCGCAGGAGATACATTTTTCATTATCCGCAGATGCTTTCCCGTCTTCTATTTTGAGTGCACCGAAACCGCAAACATCAACGCACTTCCGACATCCAATACATAATTCTTTATTTATTTTTACCATTTTCTTTTACCTCCTCCACCGAAACCGCCGCCTCTGCCATCCCTGGGACCTATGCCAAGCCCTTTTCCTTTTCCTGCCCCCTTTCCTCTTCCTTGACCTGCTCCCGTTCCATATTCTTGATTAAATCCTGTTCGTGTAGTTTCAGATCCTGCCACTTTGTTTTTCCCGTCAACAAAAATAGCATCCCTGGGACAAGCATTTGCAGCATCTTTTAAACAATCTGCATTTTCATTTTTTATTCTCGCTTTTTCGTCTGCCATTTCTATTCCTTCCGGGCAGATGTTAGCACATATACCACAGCCAACACATTTATCTTCAATGATTTCAGGCATTTTTATCCTCCATAATATTTTTAATTTTCTCCAGAGTTTTTTCTGCAACAATCTTTTCCTTATTAAAATATTTTTTCATTCTCCCCAAAAACTCCTGTTTCTCCTTTTCGGTTTTGAAATTTTCCATTAATCTTTTTGTTTTCTCAACATTTTCTTTAACTTCAATTGGTATTCGTTCCCCATCGTGTCTTACCGCTTCGTATGAGCAGACATCATGGCATTTCCCGCATCTTATGCAATTTTCCATGTTAATTTCTGCTTTTCCCTCTTTCATTGAAATAGCACCTGCCGGGCAAATTTTTACGCATACTCCGCATCCGATACATTTTTCTTTACTTATCCATGGCATTTTTCGTGTTTTATTTTTGCACATAAGTGCATAATTAATTATTATTAAATTTTGAATTTAAAAACTCACCTGCCTAAAATCCTGTCAAAAAATGACTTCTTTTTTATTCCAAGTATTTCCTCAATATCACTCTTCAGGGAACTCTCCTTTGGAGCACCGGTAATCCTTTTGCTCTCGTTTCCCTTCTTATCAAGTATTATTATCGTCGGAACAGCAGAAATCCCGTAATTTCCGGATAATTTTTTCCCTTCAGGCGTTCTTGTTCTTATCTTTTCAAATGTTACTCCATATTTAAAATTTTCATGATTATTTTCCACCCCCATATTCCGAATCACAACATTTATTGCAGATTACAAGAACATCAACCCCGCAGCTGGTTGTGCATGTTTTTTCCGTTCCTTCATCTTCTTTTAATTCCTTTCC
>MCBC01000088.1 GCA_001723855.1 Candidatus Altarchaeales archaeon WOR_SM1_86-2
ATGACTTCAATGACAATTCGCATGAACATAATCGCGCATGCTATTACAGTTGCAAAGACGCACGCTCTCAGAAGCAGTTCGTTTTCCTTTACCTTTGCCGCCATGGTCATTGTCACGGCGGTGGAGGAGACCAGGCCGCCGGCCAGTCCGGTGATTCCTATGCCCTTATCTGCTCCAAAGATTTTAACGAGCACATAGCCGATAAAACTGATGCCTGAAATGAAGACCACCATCAGCCACACATGATAGAAGTTCAGGCTCAGTGCGGCATATAATTCGGGATACTGGATTGAGAGCCCGGCCGGCAATAAATGCAGTTGCTCGTCCGGAAGCACCGGCAGGATGACAAGGGCAATTATCGCAAATTTCAGGGTATCAAATATCTCCACATGCTTGAGTTTTTTAGCAAACTCATGGGTGATCCGTTTTGTAGCAAGCAGGGTTGTAATAATGATTGCCAGTATAACAGCAAAGACCTGAAATTCCGCGGTATAACACATTACTCCGAGCAGGAAGGTTATAAACGCCGCCACTTCATTGGCAATATCAATGCTTTTCTCGAGATAGACTTTTGCGACATAACTCAGACTTATAACAACCATAACCCCCACGAACGCCATAACCATAATGAGGGATGAATACGCGCCGGATGAATAGGCGTCGTCAAGCATGGCGCTGAGGGTTCCAAAAAGAGCTATGAATATGAAGACCCGTATGCCCCCAAACCGCGTTTTTCCGGCATGCACGTGCTCCCTCTCAACGCCTATCAAAGCACCAACCAGACCGGACACTAAGAATGCCAAGAGCAATGAGACATCCATTTTTAAATTTTATATTTTTTCAATAAACATAAAATTACAACTCTGCGCATGCGACGCAAGTGCAGTAAAAGCAGTATAACTGCTTGTCATCGATCTTAATAAACTTCCCCTCATACCCACTGCCTTCAAATCTCTCACCGATATATTTGGCATTTATCGGTACGGTATTGGGGAAACTAGCGCAGTCGTCTTCAGCTTCGTTTGCCTCACCGTCCTTATCCTCATCTAATACCCCCAACCAGCCGTACCTTGGGTGGGATGTATCCCCCTGAAACTGGAGACCGTAGACGTTTAGCACACCGTCCTCCTCTTTTAGAATGTATTCATCGGTCCAACCCCCACTGCTTTCTAAGTTCACCTTGTTTTCCTCCCTGTTAAGTTTGAGTGTGGCTGAGTCGCCATCATGTGTAAGGGTTATAGCCGTACGGTTGTTGCTTATTTTGATTTCCGCATCTTCCAACCAATTTTCCTCATCTTCCACCCAACCCATCCCTACATAATCCTCCAAAAATCTTAGCAATGTACTGCTGTCGTTTTCAAGAATATCGTCCCAGCTAAACAAACGCTGGAGA
Organism: Candidatus Altarchaeales archaeon WOR_SM1_86-2; assembly: GCA_001723855.1. Next base: position 1,394 of record MCBC01000088.1, read on the forward strand.
CCATAGAGGTCGTTGCATACATCGCCGTAACTAATGCCGTCATCCACTTTGTTGTCGCAGTCATTATCCTTGAGATCAAATATTTCATCTACAGGGAGGGTAGCATTTTCTATAATAATCCAGGATCCGTCTCTGCACTCCTTTGTTCCATACTCGCATTCTCCGATATCTGACCCGAATTCCTGCTGCAGGTCTTCGTCAGTATCTCCGTCGCAGTCGTTATCAATCCCGTCGCATTTTTCACTTGCGGGTTGGGGAGCATCGCAAGCACCCCACTTATCGGAGTCTTCGGTTGATCTGTAATCAAAACCCTTTCCGCAGGGGGTTGAACATTCTCTTTTTAAACCATCAAGATCGCTGCCGTCGCAATCCGTGTCAATACCATCCTCATAGATTTCGTTGATTGACGCACCGGGGTTTATCCCGGGATTATTATCATTGCAGTCCGTATCGTTTTTATAGCCATCCCCATCTAAATCAACTGCAGAGATATTTCCAGCTTGCTCCGAAGCAGGAGGTTTAAGCAAAAGCACAATGCTGATAATTATTATAATGACCAAGACCAGGACAATTACAGCGCCGATTATCGGGATTTTATTATCCCTCCCCTTGGCATCCTTCTTGCTTATACCTCCTAGGTCCATTTTATTTTTTATTTAAAATACAAATAAATTAATAAATAGAATAGATTTAAATATGAATTTCACGGGAGTAAATAAAGGGGCAAGCGAAGCGAAGGACGGGGGCGGAGCGAGGCAGATGGAAGAGGCAGATGCAGATAACCGGATAGATGCTAATGAGATGTTAGCCTGGAACGGTTTTGAGACCACCGAGCAGATAAAGGTTCCAAAAAAACTGATTAATCAGGTTATGGGGCAGGAGCAAGCAGTGGAGACAATAAAGAAGGCAGCAAAGCAAAGACGACATATACTGTTGATTGGTGAGCCTGGAACCGGGAAGAGTATGCTGGCTCAGGCAATGGCAGAACTTTTGCCCTGTGAGGAATTAACGGATATCCTGGCCCTTAGAAACCCGGATGACTCCAATAACCCGAAGATTGAGGTGATTCCAGCCGGCGAAGGTAGAAAGAAGGTGCAGGAGGAAAAAGAAAGGGCAAGTGTCTCCGGAGACGGCAATAATAAATTTAAAATGCCCTTGCTTGTATCAGTATTCTTTTTAGGGCCCCTTGCATTATATCTTTCAGGGGTTGTGGCAGACCCCACGATACTCTTTGCAATGTGGATGTTTGGCGCATTCATCGTTCTTTTTACGTCCATGAATATCAGATCGCTGATGATGGGCGGGGGAAAATCGATTTCTGCAAAATTGCTTGTGGATAACGGTAATAGAAAGGAGGCGCCGTTTTACGACGGCACCGGTGCTCACGCCGGGGCATTACTTGGTGATGTGAAGCATGATCCACTGCAGTCAGGGGGGCTCGGAACCCCGGCACATCTAAGAATTTTATCTGGGATGATACATAAGGCAAATAAAGGCGTTCTTTTTATTGATGAAGTCGGGACCCTCGGTAAATCGCAGCAGGACCTGCTTACAGCGATGCAGGAGAAGAAGTTAGCCATTACGGGAAGAAGTGAAATGAGTTCGGGAGCGATGGTTATGACAGACCCGGTGCCTTGTGATTTTGTGCTTATTGCAGCAGGGAACTTCCATGACATAGAGCATATGCACCCAGCATTGAGATCGAGGATAAGAGGCTATGGTTATGAAGTGTATATGTTTGACACCATAGAGGATACGGATGAAAATAGAAAGAAGATGGTCCAGTTTATAGCCCAGGAGGTTTCGAAGGATGAAAAGATTCCTCATTTCACGAGAGAAGCGGTTGAGGAGGTAATCAGAGAAGCAAGAAGAAAGAGTGGAACAAGGAGTAAACTAACCCTCCGCTTCAGGGAGCTTGGGGGGCTGGTAAGGGCAGCAGGGGACATAGCGCTGGAGAAGGGTCACAAGTATGTTTTAGCAGAAGATGTGCTTGAGGGCAAGAAAGCGGCTCGAACCCTGGAGCAGCAGGTTGGAGATATTTATCTGGATAAGAAGAAGGAATACAGCATTCTCATCACGGAAGGGAGCAAAGTTGGGAGGGTTAACGGATTGGCTGTAATGGGTGAAGGCGGAACGGTTCTGCCAATAGTGGCTGAAGTAGCGCCAGCCCACAGTTTAAGGGGTGGGACAATAATCGCCACAGGAAAATTGGGGGAGATAGCAAAAGAAGCGGTAAGTAATGTTTCTGCGATCATTAAAAAGTTCTCAGGACAGGACATATCAAATTATGACATACACATACAATTTTTGCAGACCTATGAGGGGGTCGAGGGGGACTCGGCAAGCATTTCGGTGGCGGTTGCGGTAATCTCGGCGATAGAGCATATCGGTATTAAACAGGGGGTGGCAATGACGGGGTCTTTATCGGTTAGAGGGGAGGTTTTACCTGTGGGGGGGATCACACAGAAGATTGAAGCGGCGGCTGATGCGGGAATCAGGCGAATTATTATACCAAAGAGCAATGAGAAGGATGTTCTGCTGGAGAAAAAATATGAAGGAAAGATTGAGATTTTAACCGCAAAAACTTTGATTGATGTTCTGGAAAATTCTCTGGACGGCGGGGAAAAGATAATGGAGAAGATGAGGGGCATTATAGATTAAAATTAAATACTAAATACCCCTCTCTGTATTCGCGTTATCTTGCCTTCCTTCACCAACTTTCTCAGCATTCTGCTGGCGTTGGGCGTCTTGATGCTCAGGAGGTTGGCGATTTCAGATGTGGTTGCGCGGGTGTTGGTTTTCAGATAATCTACGGTTTCCCTTTCATACTCTATGGACTTTACGCGAGGTATTTTTTGCAGCGTATGATACTTTGCCTCAGTCTCCATAGCGTGTTTTGACAGATTCTCGTACTTTTTTCTCTCTTCTTCATACAATTTTTTCTGCTCTTCATACCGTCGTTTCAATCTCATCATCTTTCTTTCGGGATCCGCTAATTCATCCAGTCTTTTCTTGTATACCATTAATGTATCCGAGAGGCGCTTTATTCGTTTCTCGTCCTTCTTCTTTCCATCAATCACGATCAATAACTTCTTTAAATCTATCCTGTACATGTTGCCCTTACCAAAACTTTTATCAGACGCGCCGAAATAGGAGATGATTTCCTGCTCTTTATCCCAGTCCATTACCTCGCGGTTCTCAAGTTTATCCACAATTCGCGATTTAATAGCCATTTTTGCTTTTTTAATTAGGTTAAATATTACAATAAATATATAAATAAATTATTCTAAGAGATAATCAAGTTATATTTTTGGATAAGTAAAAAAATGAAAATTATTGGAAAAATTGTTATATTTTTAGATAATTAAATTATATTTTTAGATAATAATCCTCAATAATCTAAGCTTAATCAAAACCTTTATATATACATTTAGAAAATTGCTTATTTAATATAAAAATAAAAATGAATTATCTAGGTTATTCACCGGGCAAGGGAACATCAAAGGGAATGCTCTCCGGAGGCAAATTTGGGCCAGGGAGGGTGACTCTCTTTACAACCACTCTGACGTTGATTTTTTTGATGGGGTTTTTCAGTTATCTGGGGACATCACAAGGTACATACTACCCCACAAGCATATATATCATTAATGTGAGCGATTATAATCCCGCTCCCGGAGCACCGATCCAGGTAACTGTGCTTTTACTCAATGGCACAAATCCGCTTTTCAATGAGAGTGTTTCGTTCTATTATGTGATGGGGAATGAATCAAAACCAATGTGTGACACCAATGCCAGTAGATGGGGATGCGATAACACAGCGATTACGAACGGGAGCGGAATCGCAATGATCACATGGGATACATCAACTGTTTTTAATGGAACGGACTACACGATTAATGTGACATTTTACGATACGACCTTTGAGTATGATAAGAGTTATAACGATTCTATCAATAATGTGACCGTCAGACCGTTCGTAAGAAGAGGGTGGGCGGATCCCATGTCTGCAGTGCCCGGCGGTGATGTGGATATTAGCGCGGCGGTTACCGGTTACGGTCTGGATGTTAAAGCAAGGATCTATAATGAAAGCATGGATCTAATAGACACAATAACGCTAACTCAAAGTGTGGAGAGCGAAACGGGAGTCCTGTACACTAATACAACATTTACTGCTCCCACGACAATGGGCATCTATACCGTAGAAATAAACGCGACCTCCATCCAGGGACCGAGCAACACATACACCACGTACTTCTATGTTTCAAACATGACGGTTGAAAAGACAGGTGGAGGAGAGCATGGATCATATGCCATATACAACGAACCTATAAATTACACAATAACAATTACCAATTATTTTGACCAGGATCTGGAGAATTTCATGGTGGGCGATGATCTCCCCTGGGGTTGGAAGTATGATGAGGGCTCAACAAGGATGGAAAGCAACTGTGCTGGAATTATACCTCCTTCTAACTACTCCGTCACCCAGGTTAATGCCTCGTGTGTTACTCCAGGTGACAGCACACAAAATGTGACATGGAATATTACCACAATCTTAACCCCCGGATGTGCTCTGACGATAGATTATACCGTGAGACCGGCAACATCCTGCGCGGTGCCGGATAAAGCCGATGATGCGAAAGTTGGGGTGTATAAGAACTGCAACGAGGTTGGCGTTTCATCGGGGGGTTATTCCGCGGGAGAGGAGCACTGCGTGGTGTATGAGTTGAGCAGAATTAATTTTGAGAAAGATATCACGCAGATAGATAATAACACAATACAGATCAACATAACCATAAGCGCAGAGGGCGGAAATGAAAGTATAAAATACAAGCCGACTGATGCCGTTTTGATTACAGATTTGAGTTGGAGCATGGAGTGGTGCACGTGGGACAAACCAGGATGCACTGGTCCGTGCACCTCGGAATGTCCTCAAAGATTAAACACATCTAAAGTAGCAGATGAGCAGTTTGTTGATATTGTTCTGGCTCACGATGCATTGGTTGGTTTGGTTAGTTATGCCACCGACACCAGAGACACACATAATTTGAGTTCGAATGATACTTCATTAAAGATGGAGATAGATAGTTATACTGCTGCAACCGGACCTCTTGACAGGTACACGTGCATATGCTGCGGAATATTAAACGCAACAAACATTTTCGATTATAGTTCTGAGCACAGAAGGGGGATCGCTGCTATGACAGACGGAGAGGCAAATAAACGGTGCAGTCAGTGTGCAGATGCAAATTTCACGCCGTGTGCCGATGCTGGTAAGAATTCACCATGCAATCTCTCATGTTCCCCCGACTGGACTTCACTTACGGGGCAGGAAAATTGTACTTTTGAAGATTTTAAGGGCGATCATATAGGATGGAAGGGGCTGGGGCCTAATAGAGAGGAAGACTACGGCCCACCATGGTGCAATTCAACAAATCCGGACGTGGTGGAGAGTTGCTTAAGGTGTGCCACAATTGCCGATGTGAATGTTTCTTGCAGTTTCTGTTTTTCTGGTACGCCCGGCTATTCATTGAAGCCGTCACCATGCCCCCCATCCAACACAACAGAGATTTGTGCTACTGATCTTGTACATAAAACCGGTGCTGCAGAAGATATGATAGAGGCGGCAAGAGAAGCATATGAAGAACATGACATACGTGTAAGCATGGTCATGTTTGGAAAGAGTACAGGGCAAATGGGTGCCCTAAACCAGACAGCATCGGTCGGTGGCGGATTGTTTTACGATGCTACATCGCCGGATATAGTCACGGTTGTTTATAGGGATCTGGCATACACGATCTTGGGCGTACCCCTTGTGGCGGAAAATTATACTCTAACGGATGTGCTCTTTGAGGGGTTAACACCACCAAATGGATCAGGGGTATCTTACACACCCTCCTGGGTTGATGCTGCTTTTAAAAATGAAAGTATGGGTTTCAACTACACTTATCTGGCAGATAATGGCACTATGGTATGGATCTTTGACAAAATATACTACACCCTGAATATGACGATAGTTTTTAATGTGAGTATAGACCCCTGCGTAAATGTAAGTGTAATATGTCCCAGCGAGGGCTGTCCGGAAGCCCCCCTGGGCAAGATATTTCCTGGGAGGTGGAATAACATATCTTTAAACATAACAAATTGCGGCAGGGTTCCCGGACGGAATGTAACCGTGATGCTGAATATCACCGATTGCAATGGCAGTGTATGGGATAGAGAGAACTTTACCATTTTCTACCTCCCCGCCAATTCTTCTTTTATAATCAATAATTCGGAATGCTTAGATGGAAGCAGGGTTTCGTGCGTTACTTATAATGAGAGCGGCGATAAGACAACCGCGGAAACTCTTGAGAACGGCAGTTCGAGTTTTTATCTGCCCCCATACCCGGAGGCACCTCGCTGCTTCTACAACATGGATATTAAGGTCAGGTCGCCATTTGCTGGGCTGATAAATGAAGATATAAATGCATTCTATCACCATGTCCCCCTGGATAATTCAACATCCCAGCAGGGGCCGACCAATATGACTATAGTGGTTGAAAATGTCAGCGGCGTGGATGTACTGTACTCAGATGACTTTGAGGTTGTGCAGGAGCCAGACATCAGTATAACAAAGAATGTTTCCAACTTTACGGAACCTGGAGAGGTGGTGACTTACACCATAGTTGTGAATAACTCTGGAAATGGAAGTGCCGTGAGTTTAACGGTGCGGGATACCATACCTGAGAACACGACATTTGTTGGCTGGACAAATTATACGGATTCAAGCGGTTTAGTGACATATGGCAGTTATGGCAGAACACATGAATGGAATTTAACCCAATTGGATGCAGGCGAGATATGGGAGATCAACCTTTCAGTTTATGTTCATTCAAACGCGTCAATGTTAGAGAACACTGCAATTCTCAGATACATCGATAACTCCACTCTACAACCTGTTGATAATTTATCTTCTACCGCCCCGGATGTTACGGTCAGGCATCCGTATGTGAATATAACGAAGTCGGTGGCGTCTCAACTCCCTGCAGGGCCGGGAGAGAATGTAACATTTACCCTGACCGTCAATAACTCCGGGAATGGAACTGCACATAATTTAAGTGTAAGCGATGCGATACAGGAGAATGTAACTTTTGTGGGATGGGCAAATTCCACAACTTCATCATCCGGGGGCGAAGTGACGAATTATTCAATCGGCAGGACCCATTACTGGAATCTAACAAACATGAGCGGGAATTCCGTATGGACGATAAATTTCACCGTTCTCGTCCATACCAACTGCTCGGCAATTCTGCCCAACTATGGGAATGTAGATTATGTGGACGGTGCGGGAAGCAATTTCACTGACGGGTCCAACCCCGCGCCAAATGAGTCATCTAATGCCACCAAGGCAGCGTTCCTCGTCTCTAAGGTGTCGGTGCAGCCGGTAGCAGAGCCGGGTGATATGGTCACTTACATCGTGAATATAACAAATAACGGGGACGCAAGTGTTTATGATGTTGAGTTTGAAGATATCCTACCCGCAGGATTTAATTACACCCAGGGATCCGTTACAGGTGCAACAATGGTTTCCGAGGGAACAAGCGGTTTAAGCAAGGTCGTAACATTCCACATTGGAACCATTTCGGCTAACACAACGGTTTCTGTCTCATATAATGCCACAGTAACATCTTTTGCGAATTTCAATTCGTCGAATTATGTTACGGTGAGTGGAAAAGATGGTGACGGGAGACCCATTATGCCGGATGTAGTTTCCAGCCCTGTTTATGTTTACGAGCCGGAACTTGAGGTGAGCAAAAGTGCAGATAAAACAACTGCTGAGCCGGGAGATTATGTCATATTTATGCTGAACATAACAAATACGGTGGACGACGGCACTGGCGGAAAACCGCATCTTGAGAATATAACCGTTATCGATATACTGCCAGATGGGTTTGAATTCATAAATGCAACCCCTTCAGAGCAAAGTGTCAGCGGGCAGGAGATTAGATTCAACATTTCGCTTGATGGCGGCGAAACTGAGATAATAACTATTACAACACGGGTGAGATCCGACGCAATCTCGGCATTCAATACCCTACAAGCCACGGGATACATGAGGGATGGAACTCCATTGATGGATGATGACGAGTTATTTGTCACCATTGGGAAGCCTAAACTTACGGCTTCAAAGGAGATAGTTGATGCGGAATTAGTCGGTGATATCCTCACAACTTCCTATAGGATAACCTTAAAGAATGTTGGCAGCGGAACCGCGTACAACATCACATTCAAGGATCTCTTACAGGTCGGGAATCATTATGATGCCGGGAGCATGCGCATTAATGACACCATCCCCTCAACGGATGCCAGCGAAACCGACGGAATTCTAACTTTAAATAAAACATGGAATCTCTCTTCCGGGGAAGAACTGGTCATAACCTATAACTGCTCAGGGAATATATCCACGGAAACACCAGATCATATTGAATCCGGGAGCAATCTGGTGAGGTTTGAGGCAGTGGACGGCAATGGAACCCATCTATCAATTCCAGTTGCGACCGCTGGAACAGGGATCGTGGGGATATCAAAGAACGCTTCCCACACGTTTGTGGAGAAGAACGAATCGGTTAGATTCACGGTAACAATAGAAGCAATAGCAAATGTTTCAGATGTTGTTGTGATAGATACGCTGCCTGAGAACTGGGATTATGATATGAATTCGGCAAGTATGGCTCCCGGTTCCACGAATCCGTTAACATTCAACCTCGGGAACTTGGCGCCATCCAACGGGACCATTATAATAGGGTATAACGCAACTCCAAACTGCAGTGCAGGTCCTGTTGGGAGGAATAACGCAACTGCTAACTTTATTTACGGGGAGTACCCGTTCAACAGGTCCCTTTCATCTTCGGCAGAAGTTTCGGTTAGAATAGAAGAGCCTCCGGTGCTGCTGGCAAAGAAAACAATAAACCAGAGTTCCGTGGAGGTTGGAGACATAGTTGAATTTAAAGTGGAGATTAAAAATGTCGGGGAAAGCAAGGTTTACGACTTGAATGTTACCGACATTCTACCTTCTGGATTAAAGTATGTGAATAATTCCGCGTCGATTGGAAATCCAGATTCGATAATTGGAAATAAATTGATATGGGGCAATGTCGGCGATTTGGATTCAGGAGAAACATTTAACTTCACCTATAAGGTGAATGTCACACCCGGGGCAGCCGAATTTGAAAATGAAAATTGGGTGAGGGTTATGGGAGTCACATCCTGTGAGAAGCTGGTTAAAGACGCATATGCAAGTTTAGATATAAATAAGCCGCACATATCGCTCGAAAAAGAAGTCGAGCCTCTGACGGCAGATTATAATGATGTCGTGCGATATAAAATTACGATTCGTAATCAGGGGGATGGTAAGGCGTATTATGTTAACCTGACGGACTCATACCCCGCAGGGTTTGAGTTGATGGGCTGCGATTGCGAGAACCTTGGAAACTGCTCGCCTGTGGATGAAAACGCGAATCCATTAGTATGGAATATAGGAACCATGCAGCCCTATCAAACCAGCATCCTTTTATGCTCCATGAAAATAAATTCATCTGCAACTATTGGAGCGAATACCAATGATCTGACCCTGTATTATTATGACAAGCTGGGGACCGAGAATGAAACAACTGCTAATGCAACCGTGAATGTTGGTGTCCCCGCTGCTGTGGATATTTACAAGGAGATTCAGAGCATAGACCCGCAAATAGGGATTCCGCCAATGGCAGAGCGCGGAAGTTTGATCATCTATGAAATCACGGTCAAAAATAACAATTCTGAAGATAAAATCATAAACAATGTAAAAGTTTATGATATTATTCCTTATGGAGGAACATTTGAGGGAAGCAGCAGGGGTGGATATAGCACCAATCCCGTCCCAGGCGGCACCCAGGTTATATGGACTATTGGGAATATGAGCGCGGGTAGCATTGTGACTTTCACATATAATGTCACCATCAACGAAAACGCATCGACCGGCTTCTTTAACAACCAGGCCATAGTGAATGGAACCTATAATAATGGAACCGACGATATACCAGTACGGGATGAGTATGATGAATTGGTGTGGATAGTGCAGGAAGAAAAGTTGGTTGTGGAGAAATCTTCAAATAAGGGAACCCTGAGAAGAAATGAAAACCTGACATTCACGGTAACAACCAGAAATGACGGAGAAAGCCATATCTATAACTTGAACATATCCGACACTTTACCGTCTGGATTTGGTTATATTCCTTCGTCTACAATAATAAAAAAGAATGATAATATAATATCAACAGCCGATCCCTCGGAAATCGGTAATATGTTATTCTGGAACATTGATGAGACCCTCGGGAAAGGGGACACAGTGACTCTTTCATACGGCGCAGACATAAATGAAAGCGCTGAATCTGGCTGCAATCGTGTAGAGGTTAATGGAAGTAACGCGTTGGATGAATCCGTTTATGCTAACGACAGCAGGTGCGTTGTGATCGGGGTCGGGGGCATCTCTGTAAGCAAGAGCGCAGAGCCAACTTCCGCATCTCCTGGAGATACCGTGACATATACCGTGACAATTCAAAACACCGGAAACACAAGGGTGTACTTAAACGGCTCAGATACCCTGCCGGATGGATTTAATTATGTTGGCGGCTCCTTATCGGGCGCAACTTTTGTATCGTATGGAAATAATGTGTTAAACTTTAGTTTGTCCTTGGATGGGGGCGACACAGTTGATGTAACCTATGCAGCGGAAATAAATTCTTCTGCAAGTCAAACCTCCACAAATACGGTTGTTGTTAATGGAACAGATGATGCCGGGAATCCTATTGACGGCGGAAGTGACGGCTTTACAGTTACGATAGGATATGCCGATGCAACTATTACGAAACAGCCTCCAACACCTATAACACAAGAACCCGGTTACAATATTAATTATACTCTAACGGTAACAAACACAGGAAATGCCACAATATATAACGTTACCGTATGGGATACCATACCAGATGGTTACAGTTTTGTTGATTCAGATCCAGCCCCATCTTATGTGGACGGGAGAACATACACATGGGTCAAGAGTTCACTTGGGTATGGTGTTAGCCCTACATGGGATATTGTTCTTACGCTGAAACTGCATACGAACGCGACCACGGTAAATAACACGGTGTATCTTAACTATTCGGACGCTTCGGGCCATGTTAGAAACGATACTGATTCAAATGCGGATCTTGTGATTCTTACACCGGATGTGGTTGTAACCGAGAAGGATACCTATGGGATAATACGAGATGGTAGCGTAGCAGACAGTCCAGTTTGGGTGGGCGATCGAATAACATATCGTATAAGAGTTGAGGAGCAAGAAGTGGGTGGTGGCGCCCACGCCAATGTGACGATAACAGACACTGCGCCAGCAGGACTTGTACATGTTGGTTGTAATTTCAGCCAGATATCCGGACATGCTTTGCTTTCTGGCAATTGCAGTGCTGCACCACCAACAGCTGGTGGGACGAATGTAACATGGCAGTTTAGGATCAATCCGAATCAGCATGGATATCTTGAGGTGACATTCAGAGTTAACACTTCTATAGGTCCACATGGCACGGTGTTTAATAACACAGTATCCGGGGGGACATACGTGGATGACGACAACGGATTGTATAATGTGACATTAGGAGCAAATCACTGGCAGATAGAACCACTTTGTAAGCCAAATGTAACTGTTGAAATCTCGTGCACGAAAGACCTTATTTACGAAGGCGCGTCAACGAGATGTGATGTAACCGTGACAAACAATAATAATTGTAGTGCATATAATGTTAATGTTACGGTTCCGATACCAACAGATTACTTTAATTATACTGAACTGGGAGATTTTGACGATAGTGTATACCCGCCCGTCATTTACTGGGATGCCGGTACGTTGCAGGGAACAAGTGGAACCTACACTAAGACAACAAACTTCACAATCCGGGTTATAAATGATACAACCACCTCTATCATCCATTCAATTAACGCGACCGTTGAGTACTTTGATGACAATACACCATTGAATAATTACAGCGGGAACTACAGCGATTTTGATGAGTTCCCTATAACCCAGATACCAAAACCAGATCTTGGTGCATGGAAAGATGCGTCTGATTCTGATGCGCAGCCGGGAGAAACCATTCAATTTACGCTGACAATACAAAATAATGTGCCTTCATTAACACAGGTAATAAATGTAACGGATAGGCTTCCTGAGAACTGGACAGTGTGTGAAAATATAGGGGTTATAGCAAATGGAACTCCCCTGAATGAGGGTGTTAATTATACCGTAACTAAAAGTACCCGGCTCTGCATACTTGAATTTATAACTCTAACCAAACTCGCCGAGAATGAGACCATTACCTGGAGATTTAACTCAACACCGAGATCCACAGCAGCGGGAAGTCAGGATGGAGAGAGAAATACCAATGAGATACCAGCGGTCTGGTATAATGTAACGGGGACACTAAATAAAACATTTGGTCTCAATGAGTCGGTGCGTGTTGTATGGCCGACAGCAACTATTGCTAAGTTCGGACCGCGATATGTACACCCGGGAGAGTTGATTAACTATACAATAATGGTCATAGCCCAACCACCATACGCTTCTTACAATGTTAATGTGACAGAGGATTTGCCCAATGGATTTGAATATAGCGGTTCCCATTCATGCGTACCTTCAAGCTGCCCCAAGGTAGGTGATACCTATCAATTAGGGGATTTAAGTGCTGAAGATGTGATATTTTTGACAGTCGAGGTTAATATAACACAGACTGAGGCAGGTAAATATTGTAACAGTGTTAATTTGTCTTATAATGATTTTTCTGGTAATATCACTCTGTATGATTATGGCGAATTCTGCACAAAACTAATAGTTCCGGGAGAATCAGTCACGAGCATAGAAAAGTTTATGCCGTCAAAGGTATGTCATAATGTCGAGAACGCTACAATAACTCTTCATGTAGAGACCGTTGGCAGCAATCCGATGCTCTTGTCGAAAGGGATTAACGTTTCTGACATACTTGATGATGATATGACATATGTGCCGGGCTCCGCATATTGTATAGACAGTTTGGGCAACAAGTGTAATAAATCCGCCCCGGATTACTCATTGGAACCGTATGTGGACGGTAATAATACCCTTAGATGGAACTTAAATGCGACCCAACAGGTTTCTGATAGTGATAAGAGCAATCCAACGTACTTTGATATAACATTCAAGGTTCACACACCTGTAAATAAAACAGTGAATAATACAGCAATTGTGGAGTATCTGAAGCAAAGTATAAAAAGAACAGTACACGCAAACGGTACGGTTGAATATATAGTAAACTACACCTATGATAGCGACAATGATACAACTTATATGCTATCCAAATACTGCAAACTTGCTGTAACGAAGGATTATTTTAGGTCCGGGAATAATACACCTATAATGTGGACAAGTCCATGTACTAATTTGACATTTAACATAACCATATGGAATCCGGGCACATTCACTGATGTGAAAGATGTTAAATTTAGAGATGTACACCCACCTGGATGGGAGCTAAGTTCTATATCCCCCAGCAATATATCATATACCGACAATACTTATTATAGCAACGGAACCATACCGGGCACTATTCCAGAAAACGGCAGTTTATCGTTTAATATAACGATGTATCCAAATACGGGTGGTTCTTACCCATGTGGCAGCGGGGATAACTACATTAGTGTAAGGGGTACCGGGGTTGAAAACAACATAAACTATACCGACTGGGTGGAGAGATGGGCAGGTGTTTTATATCCGGAGCCAGATGTGTATAAATATCTTACGCTTCCCCCTAAATATGTTCTGGATTATGGGGAAGAAGTTAATATTTCCATAGAAGTATCAACAATGAGATCAGCGGCCACTAGATTAATATCAATAGAGGATGTTGTTCCCCTGGGCTTTAACGTAACAAGTATGCCGTCTTCATGTACTTTTAATTTTACCTTGGGACTATTGTCATGTACTTCTTTGAATGAAAGTATACAAGTGAATGATGTATATGTGCTGACATATCTCATGGCCCCCACATATCCAATCGCGGCCGAAGTGGATTACGAATTGCTTGACTATGTCCCTGTTGCGGATGTGGAAGATCCATGTGGTGAGCTGCATGAAGTACAGGGGTTGTCTTCCAGCGAGATAATAACCGTCCAAGGGCCACAGTTAAATACATCAAAGAGTGCCAATACATCGGATCTGGAGCCGGGAGATTATGTGAATTACACAATCCATGTATCCAATCCAAACCCCGGGTTACCGCCCAGAATTAAGGGGACTGCTCATGATATAAATATAACTGATAAATTCCCGGAAGATAACTTTGATATGATAGATTCGGTTGTATCCATCTGCAACGGCACACCGAACTTTAATGTAAATGCACCCCCATACAAGCAAAATCTTGGCGGCGGAGTTTACCGGTGGTTGTTGCCATGCGATCTCGGACCCGGTGGGTCGCTGGATCTATATGTCATTGCAAGAGCAAAATCCACGTTAGCAGATAATCTGACCACTAATGCGGCAAATGCCACGGCAAAGCGCGGTGATGGCTCAGACATGAACATAACACCAGAAGACACAACAGATGTTACCATCAAACCTCCGGTGATTAATCCAGATGATGTCAGCAAGGATGTGAACGACACGGAAGCATACCCTGGAGATGATGTGTTATTCAACATATCCATAACCAACTCAGGAAACGGAACCGCTCATAATGTCACGGTTACCGATTATCTGCCAGATTATTTTGAAAACTGCGTTATGTCATCGAATATTGCAAATACAAGCTACAGCAATGTTAGTTATGTATATACCTGGGTCTTTGGTGAATTGAACGCAAGCGACACCTTGCATGTAAACATAACATGTACGATCGGCACTGACATTCCAGGAGGGCAAGATACCTTCATAAATGAAGTAAATGTTTCCGCGTATTATGGGGACGGAGCAAGAATGCCGGATGTAAACGGAACTAAAACAGATGACAACATTACATCATACGGGTATGCAAATGTAAGTGTGGAAAAACACCTAAATTCAAGTATAACGTCAATAGAGCCGGGCGATCAAGTAAATTACACAATCAAGGTAACAAACCTTGGCCCAGGACCCATATTTGATATAAACATTACGGAGTATCTGCCCAATCTGCCTGGTTCAATCCGCACGACAACCTTTGATGGTTGGGATGTCATCCAGAATACTACAGGACACGGCATTGGAATCAACAGTAGCGGTCTTCCAGATAATGTAACATTTAATCTTGGCTATATGGCTCAAGGCGCTGTTGTGAAAATCTTAATAACACTTGATATTAACTATACGGGAGAAGTTAATTTATCCAATTTTGTTAATGTGACATGGGAAGACGGCCTCGGGGATCACAGTGTAACAAATACCACGCCAGAAGTAATTGATCTTTGCAATCCACGATTTTATATTGATAAATCATCATACCCTGCTGCGGTATCAGCAGGAGAGCCGGTTACATTTACTATACTCATTAGGAATAGTGGAAATTGCGACTGCACGATACATAACATAACCATAGATGACGTAATGGGTCCAGGATTTGAACAACCATACGGCTTCACCATAGGCGGCACGGATGTTTCTGCATCTATCGTCTTCGCACCAGGAGGAAACGCTACGAATGGTTGGAACTTCACAGCATCAAATATAACACAATTAGAATCGCTGGATTATCCTCCTGATGAGATAAATTTCACATATAAGGCAAATGCATCCGCGTCAGTTAATGAGACAGAGTTCATTGTTAATAATTCTGTATATGCGGGCGGATATATGGGCGACAGTACCCACATTTATGGTTTGGACAGTACCCTAGCTACCGGCAAGGTTGGGGATATGCGTGCAAATAAGACTGTGAATGTGAGTACAGCTGTAGGTCCTGGAGATGCTCTCAAGTTCAATGTAACCATGATAAATGAGGGGAATGGGACTCTATATGTAGTGGAGGTTGAAGATGTGTTTCCAATAGGATTTGATTACCTCCTGAATTCATCAAAGATCATCGATGAGACAGGTTTAGTACTTGTTAACATCAGCGAATCAGATATCACAAAGGGAATCAATAACCTCACATGGAACCTTCATGATTATATAATACCCGCATCCAGCACAAGAATTTTGACATTCGAGATGAATATAACTGATGCCGTCACGCCGGGAACAGGAATTACAGATGAGATTACGATTTATTTCAAACAGGGCCCCACCCTTCCACCCGTGCCTCTTGGAATTGAATTAGGAAATCCACTCACTATTGGTCTGCCTGATCTGGTGGTAACATACCTTAACTACACACCATACACTCCAATAAACCCTGTGCAGTGTGATATTCTGGTGGTGAATGTGACCGTTAACAATACTGGCGCACCTATGTTGCTACAGGACACAAACCTGAAACTATGGATTGGCACTACGGAGGTCAACGATACAATAATCATAAAGCTTGATGCAGGGGAATCGGTAAACATGCTAATAACATTGGATGCTGGCGATACATGCAACTTGACTGGCGTTAATACACTGAAAGCAATGGTAGACCCATCAGATAACACCGTAGAATCAAATGAAAATAACAACAACCTAACTATCAATTTCACGATTCGTATGCCGAGTGTTACGGTGATCAAAACGGCACCAATGACTGCCGTGGAAAATGAAGTGATAAACTACACAATAACCTATAACAATACAGGAGATACAACAGCAGTAAACCTAACAATCATAGATCAATTGCCGGGCGGCGTGATATATGCGGGCGATAATTGCAACGGTACGTTGGATGTGACAACATTGACTCTGATAGTTAATGAAGTTCCAGCTAACACATCAGGACAATGCATTGTAACGGTTACGGTAAAGAATGATACCACAATGCTGAGTAATAGTATAACTGACGCGTATTACAATAATACCGCTGGCAAGCAATATGATGCCACCATCTTAACGAGCGGTCTTGAAGATACGACTATACTTGCCCCGTATATGTTGCTCATTAAAGATGGACCTTCGAACGCGTTGAAAAATGAAGTGATTGATTACACGATAAGGTACAGCAATAATGGAACTTCAAACGCGACAAATGTTGTCATTGTGGATACCCTGCCGGGTGATGTAACATACATATCTGATAACTGCAGTGGAGCGCATGTCAGCGGCGTGGTAACAATAAACATCCCCGTGGTTGAGGACGGCACGATTGATGCGGAATGTATCATAACAGTTCAGGTAAATCCCGATGCAGAGAATGATAAGGTCTTAACGAACAATGTTATACTTGATTATGAAAACACCGCTGGCAAACAATTCACGACATTATCAGATAGTTGGGATACAACGGTAAAAAGCGCTTTCCTGCGCCTGACAAAAGATGTAGTCGAAACAGACATAACACAGGGAGATATAATCACCTTCAATATAAGTATTGAAGTGTTGGGCAATACATCGGCATATAATGTAACGTTGCATGATTTAATGGATCCTGATCTGACCTATAATAACAGCCTGAATGATACAGGTAACTGCAGCGTCATATTTGTTTCTTATGATAACACTTCCAATATAGTTGAATTTGAAATAAACAAAACATTAATTAACGGCACATTATGCTGGTTTGAGTATAAGGTAAGGGTATCCAATGACATATCACTTTACTGGCACTACGATATCAACAACATAACAGTGAATGGAACAAATGAATTTGGTGAACCAATGGTGGGCGATTCCCAGTCTGAGGATGTCTATGTAAGGCCAAAGGCTATAAAACTGAAATTCTTTGCTTTCTCTGGAGGTTACCCGGGACCAATACCGGTCTTTGGGCACAATTGTTATAACTCAGCCAGGATGACGGCTTACGCCATGCGAGGAGACGAGCCATTTGATGGCAACATCACAATCACGGTTACTGGCGGCACTACTTTCGATATGGAAAGCACATTAATTCCAGGGTATTATGTTGCGAACTATGATATGACAGGTCTAGGGAGCGGTGAACACAGGATTCATGTTACATTAAAAAGCCCGTATGGGGATGAACTAATGTATTCTAATTTCGTTTCGTTTAAGGTGGACCTGACTCTACCTAGTGCTCCAGATATTAAATCAGATATGATAGATGAGGTTACCGAAACGATCACAGTACCTGGCATTACCGATGATACGGGCGTGAAAAGAGTAACATTGTATTATTCCCTGGATGGCGGGACTACCTGGCGTCCCACTCCAATGAATCTGACTGAGGGTATTGGTGCAAAGACTACTAGTGCCGTGGCTGATGTGCCTTCACTAACGACAGATGTTATGTGTTATATAGTGGTGGAGGATGTTGTTTGTAATAATGCTACTAGTGGGATTACTGTACCTATCGATATCAAACCGCAGATGCCGAGGATGATAAGCCCCCCAGCAGTAGCGCCAACGCCGGTTCCGATAGTTACAGTAAC
>MCBC01000089.1 GCA_001723855.1 Candidatus Altarchaeales archaeon WOR_SM1_86-2
AGCCTATGAACTTAGGTAACTAACGGGAGGATAAAACTTTGCAGAGGTGAAGGGGCTTAGGTCTGTTGGAATTAACTCCAACATCTTATACATTGACGGCATTACCCGTCTAGGAAGTCAGGCGATTGCCTGTAAAGATGGAGGTGTTAATCGATGAGGTTTGACTCATCCCGTGCAAAGCGGCAACAACAGAGAGAGCCGTATACGGGAAATCTGTACGTACGGTTCATGAGAAGGGTTGAAGCGGGTAACCGCTTCTTCCTATTCTGTAACTTTTCTCTCACCTTTTTTAGAGTTTATTTAATATTAACAACCGTAAAAATATTTAAAGATTAAAATCCATATAATATAATAAACGATGACAATTTGTATTGCTGCTATAGGTAAATGTAAGGAGGAAGACAAAGAAGCTATCGTTTTCGCGACAGATCATATGGTTTCAATTAGGGGAATAGGAGAATTTGAACACGAGATCGATAAATTTAAAGTTATCCTGAATGAGGACTCAAAAATGGTAGCTATGCTTGCAGGTGCACCATTGTTGTTTGGGGGGGTATTAAAAGATATTCCTGAATCAGCTAATTTTTCCCTGATAAAAGAAAAGATTCATGAAAATCTGTTAAATATTAGAAAAGATAAGATTCAAAGGGACGTTTTTAATCGTTTTAACATTAATTGGGAATCTATCCCCGTCTTGTTACAGCATCCTCAACCAACACCTGTTATAATGCGGGTTCTTGATTTTATATCTAACTTTACGCTTGGAACAAACATACTCTTAATAGGGTTCGAAGATAATGTAGCTCAGATAGCAGATATTAGTGAAAATGATTATGCTGATTTTAGGGATATTAACTTTCATGCTATCGGTAGTGGTTCTATGCAAGCTGAGAATACATTACTATTTCAGAGGCATTCAAAAAAGGACAAATTAAGTACTGTATTGTATAATGTATACAAAGCAAAAAGGAATTCTGAAGTTTCAGTGGGTGTTGGTAAAGAAACCGATATTAAGGTAATGACACAGGAGGATATTTGTTTGATTGATGAAGAGAATTTAACTAAGTTATCACAAATATATGATAATGAGATAAAGTCAGGAAAAGAAAATAGTGTTTTGGAAGATATTGTTAATTCATTAGAGATATAAGCTAAAATGTGGGGTAAAGAAAAAAAGGCGGAGTATCACTCCTGGGAAGAGTATATTAAACATCTAAATGAGAAAAATTTATTTGGCATCCCCGGACTTGAAGATAATATTAAAAAAGAAAAGACAAAAGATAGATTCCTAAAAGAGCTGCCAGAAAGATAATTTTGTTAAAAATACTAATAAAAATCGGTGAGAGAAAAACTCTCGCTCCACTTCATTCCGCTCGGTGCTATCGGACTACCATAGAAAAAGATAAGGGTTTTCATTCGCCCAAATTCCCCTATCGGCGAACTTCTTTTATCTCTCTTTCGTTATGCTCGATTCCAAACAACAATTTTTATTGTATTATCTCCTCATCCATTCCAGGACATTCCCGATACCTTCCCTGAGATTCATTTCAGGCTCAAAGCCGAGTTCTTTTCTCGCGAGAGAAATATCCAGGCAGATCCTTCTCACTTCGCCCTTTCTTTCTTTGGTATGCTCCGGCACGACCTTTTTGCCTAAAACATCCGATATTATCTCTACAAGGCGATTAACGGAGGTTTCA
The DNA here is from genome assembly GCA_001723855.1 of Candidatus Altarchaeales archaeon WOR_SM1_86-2. The sequence goes on from MCBC01000089.1 coordinate 1,698, forward strand.
ATTCCCGTGCCGACATTAAAAATCTTATGTCTGGTATCTTTATTCGCTGCCAGTAAGTTGCTTTCAACAACGTCGGCTACATGCACGTAGTCCCTGGTCTGGTGTCCGTCCCCATAGATTACCGGCTTCCGGTCATTCAAAATCCGGTTCAGGAATATCGCTATAACCCCTGCTTCGCCCAGCGGGTCCTGTTTCGGCCCGTAAACATTCCCGTATCTGAGGATCGCATAAGACAGGCCGTAATTTTCAGAGTAAATCCGGATATACTTCTCTGCACTTAACTTTGAAGCACCGTAGGGGGAAATCGGATCCGTGGGGTGTGTTTCATCCGCAGGCAAACATTTCGGATCGCCGTAGCATGCCCCGCCCGACGATGCATAAACAATTTTCTTGACGCCTGATTTTAGCACCCCCTCCAATAAATTTATGGTTCCACCCACGTTAACATCAAGATCATATTTCGGATCATCAACCGATTTGCGAACATCAATCTGGGCTGCTTGATGAAAAACAACTTCCACATCATCAAGAATATCATAATCAAAATTTCTTATATCCCCCTCTATAAAATCAATCCCCTCCACGCCCTCTAAATTCTCAATTTTTCCGGTAGAAAGATCATCAATCACTCTAACACCATAACCATCCCTAACCAATCTTTCCACCAGATTGCCACCTATGAATCCCGCCCCTCCAGTTACCAAGCACCTTTTCAATTTTTTTTCTTTATCTTTAATAATAAAAAATAGAAAAGTGAATAAAAAAACGACGATCCTGCTCGTATTGTATTTATCTCTGATGATGGCCGCAGAGGCATTTACGATATATGGTTTATCACCCCTGGGGGCAATTCTTCGTGCACTGCTTATTCTCTTTTTGATCGGGTATTCTTCATGGGAAAATGAAAGAGATTTATCAAATTTGCTGATGGTGCTCACATTGGCGCCGTTGATAAGACTTATTGATACGGCAATGCCCGCGGAACTCATTGAGCCGATATATCGATTTTCGCTGATTTACACGCCCGTGATCATAGCCTCATTTTTGATGATGAAAAACCAGGGGGTAAGTACCAAAAAGGTTGGTTTTGTGGCGGGCAGCCTGGGATTTCAGGTGATGATCGCATTGACGGGTATATTTTTTGGAGTTGTGGAATACCACATACTAACCCCCCCTCAAATAGTTCCCGTATCGCCGCTCCATGCATTTCAAGATGCTGCGGATGAAATTCCCGTCACGGCTTCAGCATTCCAGACAATGGAGGTAACCAAAACCCATGTGCATGCGTCATCAAATTTTGAAATAGAGGTAAATGAGACGGCTAAATTTGCAGTATGTATTTATAATGGAGGAAACTCAACCCTGACCATAGATAAAGTAACTGACCACATACCAAATGGATTCGATGATACGTCCACCGGGGAGATATACGCGAGAGATATAACCCCGCAGTTTGCCTCACCACTGGGTGCGGGATTATCAACCTGTTGCAATATAACGATTCAGCCGGATTCATCTCTGAACAACACGGATTTTGGGGCAGATGGTTTACATACAAATAAAGTTGTCGTGGAAGCAACAGACGCGGAGGGAAATAAACTAACGGGGGAAGCAACAAGTCATGTTGTTGTGCTTTACCCGGAACTTGTTATAGAGAAGTGGGCGAGAATGTCGACAGGAAAGCCGGGCGAGGATATGACCCCTATAATAAGGGTAAGGAATATTGGAACTGGAACGGCAAGGGATATAAGGATATACGACAGGGGACTTCCAGGCGATTGGGGTTACGGAAACATATCGGTTGATGTAATTTCAGGCAGCGCATGCGACCGAGTCAGCTGGGAACCCGATGCAGGGTTTTTCGGAATATCCGGCAGAATAAGGGAGGGGGAATATTGTGAATTCGCATATAATATCACAGTCCCGGATAATTTGAGGGGGGGTGCCTATGTGAGCACATCAACGGTTGAGGGTAAGGATCTCGACGGCAACATGCTTCAAAATGACACGGACGATTCCTATGTCAATGTTGCTGCAGGTGATTCGCGACCGTCGCTGGAGGTAAATAAATCTGCAAATATAACCCGCGGTGAGCCAGGCACCCGTGTAAGATTCACTTTAAACATAGCAAATAACGGAAATACCTCTTCGACGATCGATGAACTATCAGATTCAAAACCACAGGGATTTGACTGCAATTCGTCGTGGGCGGGCGCAGCCGTTAATAACACAATTCAGCCGGGAAATAGCATTGCTGGGACTATGGATTGCAGTATAACCTCATCCGCGTTTGAAGGAGCAATCGTTAATGAAATATCAGTCACCGCTCACATGCCTGATGGAACAAAGCATTCAGCAAGCGATAGTTCCGTGGTTGTTGTTGGGAAGCCGCACCTTGATGTGGAGAAGTGGACAACAACCCCAAAATCAAAACCCGGAGAAAATGTAACATACAAAGTTAAAATTATGAATAATGGAACTGGAACGGTACAGGGAGTGGAGATTCAGGATTATTCCAAAAGTGACAGCGGCTGGGGTCCAATTACATCATGGTCTGCAGCACCGCCAACCTGTAATGTGACCCCTTATCTGACGTCAGGAAGGTTTTATATAACTGATATGGTCCCGGGTGAAGAATGCACGATTACATACACGATAATGGTTCCATCATACACAAGCGATGGTTTGTACACCAATAAAGTGGTGTTATCCTCAGGAAGGGATCTTTATGGAACAAAACTTCCAGAAATCCCGATCAATAAGTATGCTTCTGTTACGGTGGAAACAAATACATCCATCAAACTCGAGAATACGGTAAATCAAAACGAAGTCGGGCAGGGGGATAATATAACCTTCACTATAATCGTGAAGAATCTTGGAGAAACAGATGTGGCGGTATACGACATGACAGATACCGACCTTTATGGATTCGATTGCGGCCCATGGAGCGATTGGAGCACCACGTCTGTAACTTCAGGAAATGAAGCAATAAGAACCATAAATTGTACCGTGACCTCAAGCGCTCATGATGGGGAAAATATTAAAAAAGTCATGGTTGAAGTTAAGGGGCAGGATGGAACAATTTACTCGCGGAATGCTAATGCGACGGTAGTGGTTAAACATCCGCGTCCATATATGGATGAAGGGAAGAGCACCTCAACAACGAGGATCCTCCTGGTTTTATTTATCTCCGCGCTCATACTGCTCGTATTCACGGGATTTTCAGAAGAATTAGCCTTCAGGGGACTGATATTGACAAATGCGGAGAAAACAATGGGCAAATATTTGGGATTAATCTTCGTAAGTGTTTTGTTCGCGATTATGCATATCGTCTGGAGATCCCTGATTGATATAATATTCGTCTTTGGAGTGGGTTTATTTTACGGGTTTGTATTTTTGAAAACCAGATGTTTGCTGGGCATAACAATATCTCACGGTTTAACAAATATAATTCTGTTTGTGGTGATGCCCATATATGGTGACACGATCATAGAAATTATTTTTTCTTTTTTTTAATTTTATCTGTATTATAAAGTATATACCTACTTTATAATAAGACATAAAAATTTTTGCAAAGCAAAAATTTTTCTTGTTTTAATATAGGGCAATATAAATTCAAATGAAATATATCATTGTAACCGGGGGTGTATTAAGCGGGCTGGGCAAGGGTGTTGTGACCGCTTCTGTTGGCAGGATCCTGAAGTCGAGGGGCTTCGATGTTGTGCCGATAAAAGTTGACGGTTATGTCAATGTTGATCCCGGGACGATGAACCCTTACGAGCACGGGGAGGTTTTTGTTTTGAATGACGGTTCGGAAACGGATCTTGATCTGGGACATTACGAGAGGTTTCTGAATACTGACCTGAGCGGCGACTCGAACATCACAACAGGTAAAATCTACAAGGATGTTATTGATAAAGAAAGAAAAGGGGAGTATCTGGGAAAAACCGTGCAGGTAATTCCGCATATAACGGATGAGATAATAGAGCATATTGAAGGATTGAAGGCTGATGTCGTGTTAATAGAGGTCGGCGGCACGGTGGGGGACATTGAGAACATGATTTTCTTTGAAGCATTAAGGCAGATTTCAATGAAAAGTTATAATGATTGTGTTTTTGTTCATCTCTCTTACATACCGATAATAACAACCAGAGAACAGAAGACAAAGCCAACCCAGAACGAAAGATCGCCCTTTTCTGCGGGGTTAAAGAAGAGGGGGTTCTGAGTAATCCAACTCTGAATAATATATATCAACTGCCATCTATATTCGAGGATCAAAATTTAGGCGACCTGATAAGCGAGAAATTGAAGTTAAAACCAAGTAAAGCAAATCTAAAGGGTTGGAGTGGTCTGGTGGGGAGGATCGATTATGTTAACTACGGGGCTGATAAAAAGGCGGGGGATAAGGGGGGAGTTACGATAGGGATCGTTGGAAAATACACTGGGCTTGAGGACGCTTATTTAAGCATAATGGAGTCATTTAAGCATGCAACCATATCAAATAAATGCAGGGTCGGGATAGAGTTCATTGAATCTGAAAGGATCGGGAAGAAAGACCTTGACGCGCTGGACGGGATTCTTATTCCCGGCGGGTTCGGGTACAGGGGGCTTGACGGTAAAATTAAAGCGGTGAAATTCGCAAGAGAGAATAAAATACCGTTCCTTGGCATATGTCTCGGCTTACATTGTGCTGTGATCGAGTTCGCGCGTAACGTTTGCGGTCTGGAGAACGCCAACACGACCGAGATGGATGAAAATACACCTCATCCCGTAATAGACCTGCTTCCGGAGCAAAAGGAGATTGAAGAAAAAGGAGGAACCATGAGATTGGGAGCATACCCCTGTGTTATCAAAAAAAATACACGGGCACATAAACTATACAAGCGGACAAGAATTTCCGAGCGCCACAGGCACAGGTATGAGGTAAATTCACAGTATATCAAGGCAATAGAGGAGAAGGGTATGAAATTTTCCGGGAAATCCCCGGACGGACGACTGATGGAAATTTTAGAGCTGCCAGAAAAAGAGCACCCATACTTTGTCGCATGCCAGTTCCACCCCGAGTTTCAATCGAGGCTGGAAAACCCGGCGCCTTTGTTTGTCGGGCTGGTGGGGGCCGCGGCGGATGGGAAAATTAAATAGAAAAATCACGTTATGGGAGGGTATGGAACTTTACCGGATTATTTGTTTTCTCCCAACGAGTTTATAAACGTATCTAACTCAGACTCAAAATCTTTCCATAAATCCGGCAAATTCCCAGCAAGCGGCATTAATTTTTCTTTGTCCAACATTATTCCATACCTGTGAATGAAGAAATGCCGAAACGCACGATATTCATCCAGTCTCCTTGAAAGTTCAAGTGAAATTATTTTACTATCAACTGCCATATCCAACAAATCCTTATGCCCGGATTCCGAGTGAGGGACAGATATCCCCTTAAATTTCAGTACCCTTTTAAGTATGTTTTCCATCCCATTGTATATGTCATGGAGGAAAGAGCCAATAGCAGCTAACTCAATGATATTCATTTCCTTACGCTCTAATGCCTCCTTTAATGCTTGAAGGGTATCCAGGATATATTCTTTTCCAGCCTGAAACTCTCGAACTAGTTCATCCATAGATCCTCACCCCCTGTTCTTCAATTATTTGATTAAATAAAGATTTGTTGGATAAGTCCACGAGATCCACGGGTTTAGATAAATTTCTCAGTAATTCGCCATAAAATTTAAAGAATACTTCTGGTTTTATTCCCCTAACCGCTAAATCAATATCATTATACACATTCTTGTCTAATGATGAGCCAAAGAGGTAGATGGAAGAAACCCTATATTTTTTTGCACATCGAGCAATAATTTCTTTATCTCTTTTACTTATCTCTTTTACTTATCATGGTTATTCACCTATAATCTTTTTACTTATTGTTGAATATAAAAACATGAGATAAAGGCATGAAATTTTCCGGGAAATCGCCGGATGGAAAGTTGATGGAAATTTTAGAACTTCCACAGAAAGAACATCCGTATTTTATCGCATGTCAATTCCATCCAGAGTTTCAGTCAAGGCTGGAAAAGCCGGCGCCGCTGTTTGTCGGGCTGGTGAGGGCTGCGGCGGATAAAAATGACAAATCAATTGCTTAAATGGAAAGGTCAAGCGCATAGGTTACTCTCTTTTTAGGTCAAGCGCATAGGTGACAATTTCGTAAATTTGACGTAATGCTGAATTATGTTAAATGAGTCGAAATAATAACATAACAGCAGAAGAACAAGAACGCATCGACGCTATGGATGCGTATGTCGGTGGCGAAAAACCAGCTAAAATATACAAACGGCTGGGACGATCCAAGAAGTGGTTTTTCAAATGGAGGAAA
>MCBC01000090.1 GCA_001723855.1 Candidatus Altarchaeales archaeon WOR_SM1_86-2
TGCTTCATCGTCATAATCCAGTATGTCCTGGTAAAAATCCCTGCGCTCTTCCAGCGCTTTGATCCTCCATTCCGAATAATTGCCCCATGAATAAGTTCTCATTTCAACCATTTTCATTCATTTTTTTCTTAACTCTTAAAATTAAACATCCTTAAACAATTTCCCTGCCTTTTTAAGCACCTCAACAAACTCCTGTTGTTCCTCTTTTGAGAGAGATGTCAGGTCTTCAAATCCTGATGCCCCATCATCCATTTTTTCAAATGCTGCCAGGGTTTCAAGTACAAAATCATGTCCCTTCTTTTCCATCATCATTTCAATATCTTTTTCGTCCGGAGGATCAAAAGTATCAAATTTATCCGCTAATGACTCAAATTCCTCCATCTTTGACATAGCATTTATTACCTCCTCCAGTATTTCCCCCATTCTTTCCAGGGTCTCCCCGAGTTCATGAAGATTTTCCGCTCTTTTTGTTTTCATTTTAAAATTTTACTCCTTGATTCTAGTGAAGTCGTACAGTGAGACCAGCTTAATCGCGGTGACACTGTCGCCACAATCGGGTAATTATCAACCGCTTTGTAAGCATGGTATTTCGCTTTCTCAAGCAAACTCCTGGCGTCACATAGTAATCCACCATATCCCTCCGATTTCTCTGCTTTATTATCTGCTTTGACCAACGGTTTGCGTTCTTTCATTTCTTCATTTTTAATTCATTCAAGTATCTTTTGGCGTATCAAAGTTCCTCTTCATACATTTCCTTCGTTTCTTCATCCGTACACCACTCCCTTAAGTTGACGTCAATATTCTCTTTTATCGCATCCATGATTTCAATTTTCCATTTCATCATGCTCGGATCTTTATTGACATCCTTTTTATGCTTTCTCAATTCCCTTAGCCATTCATTGATTTTTTTCCTATCGGTCTTGAGCTCCATTCTGAAATCATCGCTTGCTTCATCGTCATAATCCAGTATGTCCTGGTAAAAATCCCTGCGCTCTTCCAGCGCTTTGATCCTCCATTCCGAATAATTGCCCCATTTCTGGAGGACCTTGCGGTTTAAGTCACTGCCCCTGTATTTCCCGACCGGCTTAACCTCATCCGGCATGACCTTATATTCCCCGGGAAAAATCCATCCCGAAAAGAGGTCATCCGTATTTTTTCCTGTGACCCCCTCCAAAGCGAGCTTATAGTCCCCAGACGATGCTTTCACGCCCCGTTTATGCAGGTTCCTGTTCACCTCCCCGATAGCCCCCATCCCGTACTTTTTACAGAGCATGTGCATGAAGATGAATGCCTTCCCGTACCCGTAATATGCTTTCTTTACTTCCGCGGTCATCGGGTCCCATCCGTCCAGCGGGAAATCCTCCTCGAACTTAAGGTATTTATAGTACTCCGCGAAAGCGCTGCCCTTTACGCCCCCCGCATCCCGGGACCTGTTCATCCTCTGCAGTACGATGTATGTGTAGATGTCCGCCGAACCTTCCATAATCCATGATTCGTCGCTTATGTCCGTAAAGCAATGCGCAGCCTCGTGAACTATGTAGGAATCAAATGCCTGCGGCTTGATCCATATGCCCTCCCGCTCCCTGTTTTCGCCGTCGTTTCTTCCAACGTCTTCAAAGGCTGCATCGTAAATATTAACGCCGTAATCTCTCGGGTAGGGAAGCCCTGAAACTCTCTCAAGCAGAGGCAATGCATCGCACAGCAGGCTAAAAACACGCTCCGCCCATTCCCTGTCTCTTAACCCGTGAAAATAATTGACCTCCACCCCGACCTTCCTATCCCTTAATTTAACCTCCCCTGACATCCGTTCATATCCTGTCTCTACCTCAATAACCGATCCGTCATCTTTATGCATTGACACGATTGCTTCTTAATTATTAGCTTTATGGATAAAATAGCGGTGTGATGAAAGAATTCCACTAATTTATTAAAATGCCGGAATGAATCTAAATACCTTCTTCAAAGTCGTACCTGGACGTTAACCGGTCGAGATCCGAGGCGATTCGCATTTCCGTGTATTTTTCCTCCCGAGCTAAATTTTCCAGGAACTGCCAGTTATCAAGGATTTCTTCTTCATTTTGCATTTCCATGAAATTCGCAGCCATGCTCATCACCTCCAGAGCCGACTCGTTGCTTTGCCGCGTCAAATCCCGTACAGCCTGCGTATAAGCCCTTGCATCGCACCTGTCTGAAAAGAACTTGTTAAGGACGATAGCATCGAACTTAGCCAGTCTCAATCGCTCTACTAACCCGTTATTGTCGAAGTTCCTGAAATTAAAGGTCTGGGAAAAAAACAATTGAAGCAGGTTTAATCTGGAATCATTGTAATTGTAATCCGGCGAATTTACGGTTCCTTCAAGCCTTCCCTCCTCTTCCAATCTGCGGGCGATCGAGGTCCCGGCATAAGGAACCATTTTACAGAAATGGGCTATGACCTGTCCGTCTCTGCCAATCTCCTTGAGGAAAGCTATATTTTCTTTCACGGTAGCCATCGTGCTGTCTGGATCGAATATCATGAAACCGTACTCGAAAGGCATTTTTAATTCCCGGAGCGTGCCAAGTGCCTTGTAGACGTCATCCACGGCATAGTGCTTGTTAAATGTTTTAAGCCCCTGGTTGCTGCCGGATTCGATCCCTATGTAGATGCACATCAACCCGACTTCCTTCATCCTGCTGATCAGCTCGGCATTTACGTCATCAACACGGCATGAGATTCTCCAGAGGATTTGATCTGATATCTTTTCCTTCTTCAGTTCCCGCACGAAATCCCTGATCCACTGCTGATGTTTATGCCCCTTCATACACCAGCAGTCATCCTGGAAAATGAAGATGCGAATGCCTCGTTCGGAAAACAATTGTTTCATCTCACAGACAATGTTGGAGGGGGAGCGCGAGCGTCGTTTCGGACCGGGTGCTTCGCCGTAGAACTCCTGAATGCTGCAAAAACTGCAATTGTAATAGCAGCCGCGGCTGCCTAAAATCGAGCATATCCCCAGCCCCCTGTGGGTCGTAATCGTACCGCTTCGAACAGGGGGAGGTATGGAGTCAAGATCCTGGATCAGCGGGCGAGGGGGAGTTACTTTAATTCTTCCATCATCGCGGTAGGCAAGCCCTTTGATTTGCGACCACGAATCGTGCTGGTCGACACTGTGAAATAATTCCAGCAGGGTCTGTTCCCCCTCGTGACGGACCACAGAGTCCAATTCCGGAATTAATTCCAGCGTTCTCTCAAATTCAATACTTGTGAAATGGCCCCCGACAGTGAAATGAGCCGTAACTCCGTTCTGACGGAGATATGTCATTAAATCGGCAAACTCGAAAAGCATTCTTTGAAATATCAGGGAAAATCCAACGATTCCCGGGTTTTCCATACGAATGCGCGCAAGTATGTTATCCTTTAATGATCTGTCGTATGGCTCAATCTTAGCCCGCACCCCGTGCCCGGTGAGAAATGCGGCAATCGACCGCAGTCCAAGATTTTCCTGGTCTTCATAACCTATCAGCAGAACGTCACACCCATTTGTTATTGCATCTTTCATAGGTATATTCCTTTTTCCCGCCAGTAATATAAAGACCCCCATCCAAGGGGGTCAAAACTGCTCTTTTCTGAGCAACTGATTTGTTGTCTGCAGGCTTATTTGATCTTATATTCTTTCTTTAACATATCCTGCTCCAACCTGAGGACATCGATTTGTTCCTCAAGACCTTTTATAACCATATCAAGTTTTCTAACCTTGATCTTGGCCAATCTTGCCTTATCCAGAAGCAGCTCGGGTCCCGGGTCGGCCACTGTACCCAACTTGATTATGGTTGGATCCACCATCGCAGATGCTTGATATAATCCGTTCATTTTTTATTTTTTACTGAATTACATGTTAAAATATAAAAACCTTTAAAATTATATTTACCGATAATATGCGCAGGCACAATATTTTCGTTATTTCTCTGCCGCGACCCCCGAAGAATCAGGGGTTGTTTTTCAAATTTCGGCACCATTCACGGCTCAATCGAAAAATGCATGGTATCTTCCGCACGGTGGATATAACCGTACCCGTTGATGGTCCTGTCCCATACCCTTAACCTGACCTGATAGGCACATTTTACCACATCCGGGCTGCTGATGTTCCAGTTAATAATCTCGTCATGGAAACCCCCTGGCGGTTTGAATTCGTCGGGGGGGTGGGTCGTGGTTACCGTGCCGGTTCCTATGGTCTTGTGTTTCTTTGTGATCTTAAATCTTTCATTGAGTCCTGACTTTCCGTCGTATTTTTTTATGACCTCGTCAACATAAAAATTATGTCCCGTGATAAAAGACATGCGGTATTGTAGAAAATGATTATTTTCGTCTATGGCATCAAATCTGACGGGCAGGATCCCCAGTACTTTCCTGAATACGGGACAAACGGGTGTGTAGGGAAGCATCTCATCGGTGCGTAAAATATCATGAGCCCCAATCATCTTCAATAATGCACCTGGCCGTTTATTGTCTATCATCACGGTCAGTCGGTTATTCTCCGGATGGCCCGGGTTGAGATCAACAGGGTTACCCGACGCGTCCCATGCTTTTACCAGAAGATCATATTTGCCGTCGGGATATCTTCCAACGCCGGCATCCTTTCTGTTGGTGGTCCATTTTATCAGACGGGTCTTTTTGGTGAGGGTAATGTCCGTATAATCAGGAATTTCATACACGTTTTCTCCGGGGATAACACCACTGGTTGGTTCTATGACAAGCGGTTCCCAATCATTTGTGCCCGTGTTATACTTCGAAACCGTCCAGGATTCATTCAGCACCGGTTCAAACTCACCCGGATCAGGAGGCGTTGAACCGCTCCATTCTGCATATAATACCTGGTAATATTTCGGCGGGTTCGGGACGGTTGTATCAAATTGTCCCTTTATGTGCAGCGAATCCCCGAAAGGGCAATCCTTTCTGTTAGGTAAATCATCCCCCGGTCCGGTAGTTGCATATCCGTCGGTGATAGAGTGCGGATCAACCACGCCTATGCCGTGAAATAAGAAATTATCACCTGCAGGTATGGGGGGGTATGTTTCATCATTGGTTATTCCCTCCTCGGTAACGAGTGTAACGTAAAGAATGCGATGAGGTACATCCCACATTGCCATAGGTCTTGCATCGTGTTCGGTTTCCCGGTAAATAGAAGTCTTTATCCCCCCTATTTTCTGTGATATGTGAAATATTAAATCCGGCCATATCTCCGTACCGTATCTTTTTATCAGCGGGAAGTAATGAGCAAAATCTATAAAGAAGTCAATTCTGCGAAAAGTTATTGTGAAATTGCCCCATTCATCGGTTTCCGCACTTCCGACACCCCCGCCATACGGCACCGGTATATCGGCATCCGCCGCCGACACCCATGCAAAGGGAACGGGAAGAAATGTCTCATCAACCTTCTTTACCACCTGACCGATAACCGTGAACTCTTCGCTTAACCAATCCCACCTGTTCCAGATATGATTGGGAATATTGACAGTAACGCTCTTTGTATAAACCCCGCCGCTCAAGACCCAGTCCCCGGCAGCAATATGAACTTTCGGGAAGAAAAGTCCCGGTACGGACATCTCGATATGCAGCACTCCAAATTTTTCGATAACTTCCGGTATGGGCATAATGTATATGTCCAGAGGACTGCCGCCGGCAGAACCGTGCTCAAATTCCAGTTTAAAGTTACCGCTTGCATCCACGGGGCAGGAACCAAACATTTGCATACTTGACACACCAAGGGGCTTATATGCCACCACCTTTAAATCCTTGAGTTTAGCACCAGCCGCAGCAGCGGTCAACTTTCCTTTGATCAAATATTTTTGTGTTGCCATTTTTATTTTTTATGCATTTTTATTTATAAATGAAATAGATTCACGGCAGATAATTTACCCTCTGATCCAAAATCGTTCCCCTATATAAAGTTTTTCCCTCCGCCTGGATTAGAGGAATTGACTGGGGCAAGAAAGAAAAAAGCAAAGTCCATTGGAAGACGGGAAAAGAAAATTTTTGAATAAATAAAACCAAGGAATAACAATCACAAAAAAATAAATCTATTTCCTTTCTGTTATAACCCCCTTATCTTCTGTCTTCAAGCATTTTTCCAATTTCTTTAAATCCCATTCATCTGAGACCAAAATTCCCCTGGTCTTAGCAAGATTTAATGCGTGATCTGAAAATCCGGATTCGGAAATATGTAGACCGTCCCGTCAATAGACAAACCTGTCTGTTATAATAATTTAAAACATTCAAACAATCCTATCGACAAACCCTGCCCCGTAATCCAGCATCCTCTCAACGGAAGTTTTCGCAATAAAATCTGTTTTTTTATTCAGGATGGCGTCTATTACGTCATCTGCCGAATTTATTGTCACCTCATCATCCGTGAACATGTGAATGTTCCCGAGTTCCCTTAACGAGTGGGCATCGCTGCCGCCTGTTTTTGGCAGGCCGAGTTCGTCCGCTATTTTATTTATGTTCCTGCCGCTCATTATCGTGTGTCCATTGTAGACTTCAACCGCATCGAAATCAAGTTTATATACCAGGTCTCCAACGCCGCTCCTGAAAGAATCGTAGGGGTGGACCGCGATTGCTATCCCGCCCGATTGGTGTATCCTCTCTATCACATCCTCCGGCGCCAAACCGATCTCCATCCGCGGGGCAGAACCCATGCACAATATATGCCCTTCCGCGGAAGAGACCTCAACACCTGGGATCACCATGATATCCA
>MCBC01000091.1 GCA_001723855.1 Candidatus Altarchaeales archaeon WOR_SM1_86-2
TAAGATGTAATTCCCAATATATAACATACACATAAAATCAAAAAAATATTACGATGGAAAAAAATGTAACTAACTGGCTGAAAAAAAGACATTCTGTTCTATGGGAGGAACTCCGGGACAATGAATTTGAAAAAGAGCAGGCGGTTGAAATTTTAACCGGGGAAAAAATTAAAGACGGTGAAAAGTCGGTTAATATGATTCTTTCAGAGCTGAGGAGATCTGGTTTGCTTGAAATAAAGCACAATCCCGTTGATGCAAGAAGAAGCATATATAAATTAAAACCTGTTGAGACCATAGAGGATATTCTTTCAAAAAACAATTTGACAAGAAGTGACATAGACTCGCTTCTGAAAAAAGCAGCTGATTTAATAAGAACAAGGGTTGATTACAAATTCATCCTCATACTTCTTTTTTTGAAAAGGATAAGCGATAAATGGGAACTTGAGCGGGAAAAGGCAGAAGAAGAGGCAAAAAACCCTGCGTACCACGACTTTGACTTCCCGGAGCAGTTTTTATGGGAAAACATCAGAAAAGACCCTGTTAAGCTGCCTGAAAACTTTTCAGGCGCATTAAAGGCATTAAGCGAAAGAAACCCTGAATTAAAGGATATTCTTGGTGATGTTGATTTCATTCAATTCACACAGAACAGGGAGAATTCCGAGATACTTCGGCAGCTGGTTGAGCTTTTCAGTGCAAAAAAACTTGACAATGTTTCAGCGGATATGCTTGGTGATGCTTACGAATGGATACTGGCTTATTTTGCCCCCCAGAAAGCAAAGGAAGGGGAAGTTTATACACCAAGGGAAGTTATAAAATTAATTGTTGAAATACTTGACCCAAAGCCAGGGGAAAAGGTCTATGATCCGGCGTCTGCATCAAACGGCATGCTTATTATATCCTACAAGCATGTTGAAGACTTAAAGGGAAGAAATGAGGCAGATAAAGTATTCCTTTGCGGTCAGGAAGCAAACACAAAAACTCTTGCCCTTGGTAAAATGAACCTTTACATCCACGACATAAAAAACGCTAAGGTTTTGTACGGCGATACGCTCCTTTACCCGAAATTCAAAAATCCCGAAGGTGTTGAGAAGTTTAATGTTGTTATTGCAAATCCCCCGTGGAACCAGGACGGGTATGATGAAAATGTTTTAAAAAAGGGTGAATTCTGGAAGAAGCGGTTCAAATACGGATTTGTTCCTAAACAATCGGCTGACTGGGCGTGGATACAGCACATGCTCGCAAGTGCAAAAGACGATAACGGGAAGGTTGGCGTTGTGATTGATAACGGCTGCCTGTTTCGCGGCGGGAAGGAAAGAACAGTAAGGGCTAAAATTTTAGATGAGGGTTTGATTGAATGTGTTATTTTATTACCTGAAAAATTGTTTTATAATACCGGAGCACCGGGTGCGATAATAATTTTAAACAAAAACAAGCCGGATGAGAGAAAGGAAAAGGTTCTTTTCATAAACGCGAGTTCAGAATACGAAAAGCATCCTGGGGTGAGGAAACTCAACATACTAACTGATAAAAACATAAAAAATATAACTGAAATTTATCGTGATTCCAGGAAAATTGAAGGTATTTCAAGAGTTGTTCCAATTGATGAAATCAGGGAAAACGACTACAACCTGAATGTCACGCTTTATGCTTTTCCTGTTGAAGAGATTGAGGAGATTGACATAGAAGGGGAATGGATTAAGTTAAAGGAAAATGAAAGGGAAATTAAAGAAATTGAAAATAAAATTGAGGGATTTTTAAAAATAATAAAATGAATCAAGAAGAAGATTACATAACGGAAACCGAAAAGGAAAGAAAAATAAAGGCATTATTGAATCTTGAGGAGATAAAGGTAATCATGATAGATTCCTATTCCTCATCAACTTGCAGTGGAAGATGTTCCTTTTCAATAAAATGCTCCGGAAGACACGGATATACGGAGGACCCTGACTTTGAAGATGTTATATTTGAAGTATTGGATACGAAAAGAAAAGATGATGAAGTTATTTTAAAAATCAAGGCAAAAATTCAGGAGGAATGAAAATTCAAACAAAATTAAAGGAAACCGAAACGCTGGAATTTAAAAAATCAACATCGGAATTGAAGGAGGGAATCATTTCAATTGCTTCAATTCTTAACAAGCACGGTAAGGGCGATTTGTACTTTGGGGTAAGCAATGCAGGTAGAGTAATTGGGCAGGATGTCGGCGAGAAAACAATAAGAGATGTCTCACAATCAATCTCCAACCACATTGAGCCAAGGATATTTCCTGAGGTTACTGAAAAAGAGAGTGGTGGTAAAAAATTTATTAAGGTTAAATTCAAGGGTCTGGAGTGTCCGTATTTTGCTTACGGCAGGGCTTACATGCGTGTAGGTGATGAGGACAGGCAGATGAGCGCAAAGGAACTGGAGAGGTTGATTCCGGAGAAAAACAAGACATTCTGGGAGAAGGAAATTTCAGATAAACAGGTTAAGGATGTTAATGAAGAGGCAGTAGAGAACTATATCTTAAATGCGAACAAGGCAAAAAGAATTGATTTTAAATTCCATGGGATTAAACCGAGTTTGAATAAATTGGGTTTATTAAAAGGAGAGAAGTTATTAAATGCGGGTGAAATTTTATTTTGTGATGAGAATTCTCTTGAAATACAGGCAGCGGTTTTTGCAGGCAATGATAAACTCACATTCCTCGATATCCAGCAATTCAAGGGCAATCTCTTTTATCTGTTAAACAAAACCCAGACATACATAAAAGAGCATATAAACTGGAGAGCGGAACTTGGATTTGAGGGAAGGGAGGAAATACCCGAGATACCTGTAAGAGCAATAGAAGAAGCAGTTGTAAATTCTCTATGCCACAGGGATTACACGACCTTAAAAAGTAATGAGGTGGCTGTTTTCAAAAACAGAATTGAAATATATAACCCCGGGCAATTTCCGGAAGGCTATGAACCCAAGGATTTTTTGACTGGTGAAGGAAAATCAATACTCAGAAATCCATTGATTGCAAACACACTCTATCTCAGCAAAGACATAGAAAAATGGGCGTCTGGATTAAAAAGGATACATGCTGCCTGCAAGAAAGAAAAAGTCCCCGTGGAATTCAAAAAACTAAAAGACGGGTTTGCAGTTGTGTTTTACAGGCGGATGTTCAAAACTGTGGAGAAAACTGTGGAGAAAACTGTGGAGAAAAGTTCGGAGAAAAGTTCGGAGAAAATTCTTCGGTTAATAAAAGAAAATCCGGGGATAACACAAGAAGAACTTGCCAAAAAAACAGGACTCACAAGAAGGGGTATAGAATGGAACATAGAAAAATTAAAGAAAAAAAATATACTGAAAAGAATTGGTTCCGCGAAAGGCGGATATTGGAAGGTTGTTGAATAAATAACAAAAAATGAATCAAAAATTTAAAGAAACAAAAATCAAAAAAATATTCAGAAAATTGAAGGGCAGGGAAGGACATAATATTGAGTATAAGCTCTGCAAATCAAAACTTTCTAAGGATTTATGGGAAACCGTTTCTGCATTCTCAAACGAGTGTGGAGGGTTCATTCTTCTCGGTTATGAAGAAAAAGAAGGAAAGTATATACCGATAGGCGTAAAAAATCCCCATAAGATACTGGATGAATTCACTTCTCTTGTCGGGCAGAAGTTCAATTATTGCCCGATTTTAAATGCGGAAATCCTGGAGGATAATAATAAACCAATTATCTTAATAGAGGTTAAAGAAGTGCCAAAATATCAAAAACCAATTTATGTAAAGGATGCCGGACCAATTAAAGGCGGATTCAAGCGAGTGGGTGCTTCAGACATAAGATTAACAGACTCTGATGTTGCAAGATATTATAAAGAACGCACAGGTTCGCTTGATGCTCAAATTATTCCGGACACAAATTTAAAAGATATTGATGCAAACTCTATTGAATCTTTCAGAAACCTGCGCAAATTAATTAAACCTGATGCACCTGAATTGTTATTTAAGGATTCTGAACTGTTGAAAGCATACAACTTACTCTCATCTGACGGCAAAACCCTGAATGCTGCCGGAGTGTTAATCTTTGGGCAGGAGAGAGTGGTAAAAAGACATTTTCCTGCAATGCGACTTGACATTATACGAATAAAAGGAACGGAATGGGGTAAAGATAAAAACCCTTTTCTTTCCAGAGATTTAAAGGGCAATCTTCTAAGTGTCAGGTCATCTGCCATGGATATTCTTGACAGGTTCTTTTTGGTTCCGTTCAAACTAAATGAGAGCATGGCGCGCTCAGAGGAGAATGCACACCGGCGGGCGCTAAGGGAAGCATTAACTAATCTCCTGATGCACCGGAATTACTTTCATTACAGCCCTGCACAGGTGCGAGTCTATAACGATAGAATAGAATTTTACAATCCAGGATATTCCCTGAAAGACCCTGCATTATACGATTCGCCCGGCTCAATACTTCGCAACCCGCTTATTGCAGGGGTTTTCTATGATATTGGCTGGGCTGAAGCCAAAGGCACGGGAATTAAAACCACGAGAAAGGATCTTCAGGCGGAGGGTTATCCTTTGCCTGAATATTTGAATGATATAAAAAATGACACATTTACTCTTATTTTAAAGCATCCAACCGAAAAAGTCACCGGACAAGTCACCCCACAAGTCACCGGACAAGTCACCCCACAAGTCACCCCACAAGTCACCCCACAAGTCACCCCACAAGTTGAAATGATGGATAGAATTGCATTGATCCTGAATTACTGCGAAACTCCAAGAAGCCTGAAAGAGCTTATGGCTTTCTTAAATCTGAGGGACAGAAAACATTTCATGGAAAAAGTTCTCAATCCTCTGCTGGAGAATAGATATTTGAAGAGAACTATCCCGGACAAGCCGAGGAGCAGATTGCAGAAGTATGTGGCAGTGGAGGAAAAAGAGAAAACATAAAAAATCAAGGAGTTAAAACAACCAAAGAAAAATGAATCAAAAATTCAAAGAAACCCAAACCGGAAGAATCCCGGAAGAACGAGGAGTTAAAGAAAAGGAGGTGATTGAAAAATGAATCAAGAAGAATTAAAATTGATATTACAGGAAGGTGAGAACTATTTCACTGAGTTCAAGGAATGCCTTTCCGGTCTGGACAAAGAGATTGTCGCCTTTGCTAATTCGTCAGGCGGCAGGGTGTTTTTGGGTATTGACGATAAAAACAACGTTAAAGGCATAAAGATAACAAACAAACTGAAATCGGATGTCATCAGCACAGCAAGAAATTGCGACCCTTCGATTAATATAAATTTGGATTCCATAAAATACAATGAAAAAGAAATACTGATCGTGGATGTTTCGGAAGGCAAGGACAAGCCGTACCACTGTAAACCCGGATTTTATATGAGAATCGGCTCCAGTTCGCAAAAACTCAAAAGAGATGAGATATTGGATTTCATGATAGAGACAAATAAAAAAACTTTTGATTCATTAACTAACAGGGAATTTGATTTTGAAAAGGACTTTGATGAGGATAAATTTTTGAAATACCTTGAGACTGCGGGCATAACTCCCGTATTAGGCACAAAGGAATTATTGAGAAATTTAGGTGTCTTCAAAGAATACGGGCTTGTGAATGCAGGAATCCTTTTTTTCGCAAAAGATCCGCAGAAATTCTTTCCGCAAAGCGTTTACACTGCTGCTGTTTACAGGGATGTTGAGGGAACCGATGTCTTCAAAAGGGAAGAGATAACAGGCGGCTTGTTCGAAATCGTAAACAAGGTAATGGATTTCGTGAGGTTCTATACAAGAGGAGCATATAAATTTACAGGAAAACCAAAAAGAGAAACAATCTACGAATATCCCCTGGAAGCGATAAGGGAAGCAGTCATTAATTCCGTTATGCACAAGTACTATCCGGAGCCATGTCACAACAACATTCTGGCAATCTTCCCCGATCGTATAGAGATAGAAGATTACTGGATCAAGCCAAAAGATTTTGTTTTAGGTGAAACGAAGTTCAGGCGCAACCCGATTATCACCGACCTTTTCATCAGGCTCGGGTTCGGCGAGAAAATGGGATCAGGGATAATGAGAATGAACAAGATATGTGAGAAAGAGAACGCCCCGAAACCTGAAATAAAGATAAGGGAAAACTATTTCTATGTTACTTTCAGGCAGAGTTATGAGTATTT
>MCBC01000092.1 GCA_001723855.1 Candidatus Altarchaeales archaeon WOR_SM1_86-2
AGCGGCTGGCTTTATTACTGCCCGGCAGATGTTGAACCTGCAAATGATGCAAACGGGTCTTCGTGGACCGGAATTCAATACAATGAATCAGAGTCGGATTGGCGCACAGGAAACGCGATTCTCGGAACGGGTGCAGGAAGCCCGTCATATTCTTCAAACATGAGATGCGATGTCTCCTGTCTTAATCTCTGGCCCATGGCGGTTGATAATTTCTGTCCCGTGGACTTTGAAACCGATTATAATAGAACGGGCAATACCTTTGGTCTGTCTTTTGAAGTGCAGACAGAGCATCTCATTGAAAATTCTAATTTCACGGGACCGTCAATTTCCGACTGGACTTCGTTTGGTGTTGTTAATCTATCCCATGAAGTTAATGTTACATCCAACATAACAAGTGATGATTTAACAGGCATTGTTCAAAAAACGGTTTCAGTAAGCACTTATGTTGAAGATGAGTTGTTTTTTGAGGACTTTGAAAGCGGGTTTAGGTACCATGTAATGACAACTGGAACGATTATATTTTCTGCACGGACAATGACGGCGCGGATGATTCTGCTTCTTTAAGGATGCGGAACTGGGATGGTTATTCTAATCAAAAAGGACTTATTGAGGATGTTAATATTGCAGGTTATAATGAAATAAATGTTGATTTTTATATGATGGCGGCAGACCTTGAGAGCGGTGAATACTGCCGTTTTGTTGTAAGTGATGACGACAGCACGGAAATTATTAAGACCATAAGTAACGGTGACTCATGCGAGTACAGCGACCCGGATGATTCGGATACCGTATGGGATTCGGGCAACTGTCATTTTTCAATCAATGTTTCAGACATTCCCGGCATAGACATGAGTGACAATGAATTAACATTCAGAATCGGGGGGTACATCCCAGGATCAGGTGATTACTGCAAATTTGATGATATAAAAATTACAGGGATTAACACGGGTGTAGGAAATGTAACCGACCAGGATACAGAAAACACAACATATACTGATGTAACATCCACCGCTTACGGGAATATAACTTCAATTACAGTTAAGGTTGAGGTTGATTCCTACAACCCTGAAGGAAGCGTCTGGAAAGTAACAGATGACCCCGACCTTGAACTTTTTATGTACGACGGCTCATCATGGGTTTCCATGGGGACATTTGATTTGCCCGGCACATATACCGGTTTCGGTCTGCAGGAGACCAATTATAATTTCACAATAACAACAACAAACCCTGCTATTATAAGTGCATGGGAAAGTACATCAAACAGGGATTTAAGAATCAGGGGAGTTAAAATGGACGGGGTGTCTTCGCCGACAAAAATTGACGAAATAAATTACACAAATTTATGGGTTATAGTTGAAACAGAAAGTATTGTTGATCCTTTCAACTTCGGGCTTGAAGATTACTGGTTTGTGGACAGCGACAAGAACTGTCCTCCTGATCCGTGTTCTCCGGCTGGATTAAGCCAGGATTTCACATCACCCACAAATTCCCCGGTAACAGCAAACTTAACATTCAAGCACAGCGGGAGCGCTGATTACTTTGGAAGCGGTGCCGTAGGATTTTGCAATTTAACACACCCTGGAGGGGAAACACAGGTCTGGTTTGAAAACTGGACTTCGGACCCGCATGGAGGAACGCCGGTTACGGAAACAATTGATATAAAAAATTATATTACAAGCGATAACTTCACATACACTATAGAATGCGGAGCAGTCGTTACGGAATCAGGCGGGAGAACGATTATTGCCTTTGATGAAATTGACATTGAAATTGAATATACGGGTGCCGGTGCGGGTGATGACGGCTGGGATTACGGGTACGGGAATGATGCTTACGGAAGAACAGATCCTGGAATGGCTTCCACATCTGCTTCTTATGAAAATGAAAAATTAAAGGTAGAGGTCGGGGGATATTCGGGTTCCTGGCGGACAGACAGTGCTGCATGGGGTGTTCAAATATACATCTCGCAGAGCGTATATGATGATATAGATGACGGTGCGACAGCGACCGTCTCATTTGACTGGACGGCACAGGACAGAAATTATGACACGGAAGAACCCTGCTGGGTGAAATCAAGATTCTATAAACTCGGCGATGCGGACCTTGACGACAATTATCTTGGAAGCAACATTGACGGAGGTGATCACAGCGACAATACAGATGAAATTATGTTTATAGAAGCAGGAGGGGGCGGATGGGACACGGAAAGCGGGACATTCACGGAAAACATTGCATCCTATATCACAGGTCCCGGCTGGTATTATCTTGATTTCGGCGCAAAGTTCAGGGGTTCAAGTACCAGTGATGAAGGAATCCTTGCATGGTTTGATAATGTAATGATTGAAATAGCAGAAAGCGACCATTACATCAGGAAACATTTCAGCGTGAGCAGCCCCGGGGAGATAACAGGTGCAAACATGAGAATATTTTCAGATGACGGGGCGGATGTTTATCTTAACGGACACTTAATTTATTCTGACCCTGGTCCGCATAGTGCATATTACTGGAACAATGAAACATCGGTTCCGACAGAGTATTTCGTTGAATACGATAATGTTGTAGCAGTTAAACTTTACGGTGATGACAGCTTTACAAGATTTGATATGGAACTTGAAGTACTGACAGAGGAGACGCGCGAAGGACATATACTTGTTATGAGCGACGGTGAGGCAAATGAACAGGGCGGCTGCGGATGCTCGGGGCGTACCGATAAAGAATGCGCAATAGATTGGGGTCAGTACGCATGTGGTGCAGGAATATCCGTATATGCCGTGGGGTTCGGAACCGTAGGGGATGGTCTTGATGAGGACACGCTTAAAGCCATTGCGTGTAACGAAAGCATGTACTATTCGGCAAGTGACGCCGAAGCTCTCCAGGATATATACTACGACATTGCAAGAGAGATTGTGGACTTGAGCTATACAACGCAGAAAATAAATATAACCGAAGGCAGCATTCCAACGGATAACATCCTTCATTATGATTCATATATTGATGTTACCTATATTCCTGAAGTTCATTCGCTTCCTTATGGTGCGATAACAATATCTCTTTATTCGGATACATTCGGAGAATGTGGGAGTGAACCACTGGATATATGCACCGGCGCGAGTCTTTTTAGCCCCCCGTTTTCAGAAAAAGGCGGCTGGTTCAAAATCCCGGATAATGCAGAGATTCTTTCGGCAAGGGTTACTTCATACTCTTCCGACTACTGGACAGATGAAATGTATGCATGCAGTACGGAATGTTCAAATGAAACAAACTGGCATAAATTTTACGACATCAACACTTACAGTAGTGACTATTCGGAACTCGGGGACGCATACACCGTAAATATTCCGGTAGAATACCTCGCGGCAGGTGAAATAAACTATATCCGTACGGGAGCAGCAGTAGGACCTGATGCCGGGGATAAAAGAGGCGGTTCTCCTGACAACAGGGTTATTTACGAGTTTGCATTCACAGGTATAACCCGGTATTCTCAACCGTTTGAAAAGTGTGTTGGAAGCAACAATACAATCTTTAACTCTTACGGGGGCAATGTTACTGTTGCAATCGGCGAAAATGCAAGCGACCAGTTTGACCCGGCAAATGATTCAGTGGATTTTTCATTATGGCGGCTCCTTGACGATTTAAATTTTGAGAACGATCCTTATGATAATCTTTCCTTTGAAACTAAAACAGAAATTGTGACAAACACAAGTCATCCCCTTCATTCGGATATGATTTCAGACGGGAACACAACAAACCCGATTGATATTCAAATCACATCCAACACACCCAATGTGTACTTTGGAATGGTTCACGGGGAAAATATCAGGTCTCTTTGGGGTCCTTCAAAGTTTGAAGTAATTGTCTGGATGTGATTAAAAAAATAAAATAAAAATTTAAATATAAATTAAATGGATAATACGGGTAAAAAAGAGGGTAAGAATAAGTTTGCAATATTTTCTCGCATAAACAAAAAAGGGTACATATACACGCTTTCAGCAATCATATTACTTTTAATACTGATCTTTTTTATATTGTTTATCTCCCGTTTCGCCGAAACGGAAATAGAAGATTCCACGGGGAAAATAAGATGTGATGAGCTTCATTTTCTTGTTGAGGATGTTAAAGTGGATTTACAAAGAGGCGCAGAAATCGCAGGCAGAAGAGCCGCTATCTATACACTGGACATGGTTTCTTATACCGGCGAGAATTTATCGGATTTTAATATCACCCTGTGGGGAGAGCAGTATAACGGCTCAATGGCGGCAATTGCCGAATTAATTTTTAACGGGACACTCGGCGGGGAGAACAGTTCATACATGCAGGGACATACACTTTCTGACTGGCTGGATAAACTAAATCAAAAAGGAGATGATTTGAATTTTAATATTAATTTAACGGTGGAAAAAATTGAAATAATGCCTTATGACGCATGGAATTTCATTATATATATTGATTTAACATTCAATGTGTCTGATGCCAGCGATATGTGTTTTTATGAACTCAGCAATGTATCAACTTTTGCCATTTCTTCAATAGAGGGTCTTGAAGACCCCATGTATCCGACAAATACGGGGGGAAGGGCAATAAAATATATGGATCATTGCGACCCCGGTTCCTACTTTTATAATGCAGCGGACGGGACCGACGGATGGAATTGGGCATCCGGGAACCCGGTTTTTGCGCTGAACGAAAGTGAATTCGGAATTGTGATACCCGGAAATTCCGACGATGATAATATTTTAATCATTCCCTGTATTAATTATTCAAATCCCGTGATTTCCGGCTGCGTTCCCTACGGCACATATAAAGAATATATGGAAGATTACGCGGGAATAATCACGCTTTCCAATGATTCGGATACCATAAACGGATTAAAAAATATCGGCGTTCCCTATCTTGCAGGAGTAACATCAAATTTAACCGCATTAAATATAAGCGAAAATGATACGATAGTTTTAGACGCCTCACAATTTTACTTTGTGAATCTTGATTATTTCGGGACTAATACAACCTGCAATTCCAAGGGAATCTGGTGGAATGAAAACGAAAGCAGCCCGAGCAGCATAGGAACGCAAACCGGCTGGTTTTCGGAACTCAATCAAACAGATACCAGTACCGACTATAATGATTCTGCAAAATTCTTATTCCCGACATTTGATGACGGGACAAAATTGTGCGAAGTTGCCCCGCAATTAGAGCCGAATAATACCTGGCGGTACAATCTTTCTTATCCCCTGAAATCAAAAAATTTACATTTAATCGGCTCGTCATACGATAGAGGGAACTATAATGTAACAATTTATTATGATGATAATTCAACACACAGTGTTACTTTCACACTCTGTGACAGATGCGAGGTTGATGATGGGGGGTGCGGTGATGATGGAATCGGCTACAAATCGCATTATGTATCCAAGTCCGATAATATCTCCGACCCTTTGAGATATGTGTTTGAAAATGTTTTCTGGGATGTATCGGAAGGCACCTGGTGCGGAGGGGATATAGGCATTACTGTCCAGCATATCACAGTACCCTTAAACGCGAATAAGTATGTGGGGGGAATGGAAATAATTGACACTGATAATTCAACAGGCAGCCCGAGACCTGCAATATGGGCGGTAACGCTTGAAACCGCCCCGAGAAATGTGTGGGTAATAAATTCAAGTATCGGAAATAATTCATTCTTTGAGTGCTACAGGGAAAGCAGCGTCTGCCCGAGTTTCTTTGACCGGCTGGAAGGAAGATATAATTTATCAGACAAATATAGAAATATGGCACCTGAAGGAGTTAATATCGGGCTGGAAAGTTTTGTTGATATAAACAGGTTATACCAGCACAATGTGGATATATACTTAAACAGAACCGCACTTGACTGCCTTTACTTTGAAGGTAAAACACGGGGGTACGGATTAAAAGGGCTGGATGAATTCGGTCTGGACTATTTCAGGATTCACGAATCTTACCTGTATGATGCCACGGGGGACTATGAAATGGGGAATCTTTCCTATGACCTGATATTGTGGGAGACCGTTAATATGACCTCATAACCTGTAAATTTTAATCAAATTTTTTAATTATTAAGTTTTAAATCCAAATACAAATATCTAAATTAAATTAATTAAAAATATATTTAAAATGAAAAACAGGGGTTATGTATTAACAATGGA
>MCBC01000093.1 GCA_001723855.1 Candidatus Altarchaeales archaeon WOR_SM1_86-2
AATATCGCCCTGGTCGGGGACTTGAAATACGGCCGCACGACCCATTCCCTGGCTTACGCCCTGGCGATGTTCGGTGCGGAACTGACGTTTATCTCCCCCCCGGAGTTAAAGATGTCGAAGTACGTTGTTGACGAGATAAAGGAAAAATTCGGTGCGGAAGTTAAAGAGAAAACCGAAATAGACAGGGGGTATGACATCATCTATGCCACGAGAATCCAGAAGGAGAGATTCCCTGACCCGCAGGAGTATGAAAAAGTAAGGGGTGCATATAAAATCAACGCGGAACTCCTGGATGATAAGACAATGGTCATGCACCCCCTGCCGAGGGTTGATGAAATAGACCCCCGGCTGGATAAAACCCCCCACGCCCTCTACTTCAAGCAGGCATCCTACGGCGTTCCCGTGAGAATGGCTGTGCTGGATTTGCTGCTGGGTTGAGATTGCGCATTAAATCGAACTTACGGGGGTTTAATAACAATATCCAACAATCCAAATCCTGAAGAACCAAAAATAATAAAACCGCTTTCTTCAATTCCCGGAACAAGAACGGATTCAAGTATTCCGCCTGTTGCGATAAAAATAGATGCGATACAAATGGAGTGAACCCTGTTTGTGTTTTAATTAACTAATAAATTTAATATCAAATGAGATACTGTTTAAATCTGAAAACAAAAAAATGCGGGTTTTAGTAAAATTGAGGAATGCGAAAGCACAGGCGTATGACTTGAATTACTACAATAAACTCCAGGGTTTCATCTACAACCTTATTTCTGGCACTGAGTACGGTAAACTGCATGATAAAGAAGGATATAAGTTCTTTTCGTTTTCAAATATTTTTCCGTTAAGTTCTCGGGAAGGCGATAATAGAAATATTATAATCGCATCCCCAAATAATAATTTTATTGATGCCATCTCTAATAAACTGAATGAAAGAAAAGACCCCATACATATAGGCGAACAGGAGTTTGAACTCTCGGATATTAAAAAAATAAAGGTGAAATTAAAAAGCCGGGCAGAACTTATCACAGGAACGCCAATAGTTATGAGAATACCCAGGGAGAATTACGGAAAATACGGGATAGACGAAAAGTATGATTCCGTCTACTGGAAAAAGAAGCATTCCTTCGAAGCATTCATAAAGCAGCTTGAGGATAATTTATTCAAGAAGTATAAATCCTTCCATAACGCTGAAATTGTTGAATCCCCGATCTTCGGGCAGTTCATCTTCAAAAAGTCAGTCGTAAATCATATTATAAAAAATGGGAAGGAGCACAAGGTTTTCGGGTCGCTGTGGGAATTCAACTTCAATTATTTGAGCAGCGAGCAGAGAAAAATCCTAGAATTCGGACTTGACGCCGGTTTTGGTGAACTAAATTCACTTGGCTTCGGATTCATGAATTTGAAGGGATAAACTTATAATTCGCCAGTCGCATGAATGATAAAAACCGGGAAATTTTGCTAAAAATTAACTCTGAGCGATATTTATATGACTAAAAGGAATTAAAAGCATGTCAATTTTAGATTTTAGATTTTATTTTATTAATTTTAAGATACATAAAGGAATAAATAGAAGAATAACTTCTCACCGACCGCCCGAAGATCAGAAAGAAGTTACGTCTTAGGGAACAGCGGGATGACCTGGATGAAATTCCCGCAGCCCACCTTCGCCAAAGCGCGAGTTAAGAGGCTCCAGAGTGATGAACTTCCTGAAAATTGAAGGCGCCGGGTGATACGAGGAAGGAAGGAAAGGAAATTTAGATCCGGGCTTATGGATCTGAAGAGATGGGGTTATTTGATATGTCTGTAACGGCTGAAAAAGAAGTGAACAATCCGAAAAGAAATGCCAAGAAGAGAAAAAGTATGGGTCTATAAACCGCCGCGAAAGCCAAAACCCAGGGTCCCGGAGTCAACTAAAGTCGAGGTGGAAAGAAGATGCAATGAGCTGGTTTCATGGACTCATCAGTCACCAAGGTGACAAAAAATCGGCATCCACAGAAAAATTGTCGTCATATTGACATTTAGTTGTGATCAAAAGGAATTGGAAGTATATGGGTTCCGGATTTTAATTTTATTATCTTAATTTTTAAATAAATAAGGAATAAAGAGAAAATTCAAATGCGGATTTCGGGAGAAATCAGCGGGGAGATGGCTGATTGATTGGCCAGATCTGGATTTATGGATTTGAAGAGGTGAAATTATTTGTTTTTAATAATAATGAACAAAATGCCAAACTATAAAATTGATGAACTGGAAGTTCTTGGGCAATATGCAGAATTTTTAGGGCATGTGCTGGAGGATGAAGAATATGTGGAAGATTCAAGCGAAGAAGAAATTCAGAAGGATGAAGAGAACATTAAGAAGTTAAAGAACTGGATAAAGGAGATAAAATCAACAGGTGAGACGCACAAGGATTTGAGGTGGAAGGTTGACATGCTGAGTGAAATTTTGGAAAGCGAAAAAAATTCCGAATTAATTCCATTGGATGGTGATGAACTGGATGAAGAGACGAAGGAAATTCAAAAGGGATATATTGAAGGTATAGAAGAATGGTTAAGTGATCTGAAAAAAAATATAGATAAGATGGCAAAAGGGCGCGACTTGCGAACATAAAAATCCTGGATAAAAGATTCCATCAAGCCGTTGGTTAATGCATTCATCTTATTAACTAACTATCCCTTGAGCACAATCGGTGAAATAATTTGACCCTTCAGAGCAGGATCCGGAGTACGGGAATGTAGGTTTTTCACTCTTAAGGGTTGAAATTATTAAATGAAAATGAAGTAAAAAGAATTTGGAGAGGAAATAAAAAATGAAAATCGGAAGGAACGATCCCTGCCCCTGCGGCTCTGGCGAAAAATACAAGAAATGCTGTTTGAATAAACAAAGGTCAAGTATTGCACAGGAAGAACTTCCACTTTACAGGGTTCTCATAAGTGATACAAAGGGGAGTCGTGCCATTGTTATCGCAAGAGAAAGACAAGATGGAAACCTTCAATTTATTTCCGTTCTGGTGGATGAATGGAAGATGGGTTTAAAAGATTGTTTTGGAGGCGGGAGTATATCAAAAAAAGGCTTTGATGCGGTTATTAGGCGAGCACCCAAGGACTTCATAAATGCGGACCTGAATGAATGTAAGTGGATTATCAAACAGGGTTTGAGGATTGCTGAGGCAGTCGGCACAAGAATACCAAGAGAATTTTATGAATTAAAAGGTATTATAGGCGGCATGGATAACATTCACATTACAGGTTCTTTATATAAATGTTATGGGTGCGGAAAAGGAGAGTTGTCTGATGTTGCTGTTGATTATATTAAAAAAGTAACGTGTCACGATATTGCGCTGGGGGTATGCGGCACCCCTGATGAAACAAGGATAGTGGTTGTTTGCGATGAGTGCAAAAAGAAAAATACATCCGATGATGAACTAAACGAAGAGTTGGAAGAAGAAACCGATGAGGATTATGATGAAGAATATGAAACAAGAAAAAAATACCTGGAGGAAGTTGAGGGATCCCTGAGGGAACTTTCAATGAGTGAATATGATGAAATACTAAAGAAGGCAGGATGGGATACATGGGGTCCTATCGGGTGTATGGACTGCGATAATGAAGAGGGTATTTCACTTAGATGTTTTGCGGTTAAAGGCGATTTAGAGCCGAGGACACTTGAAGAAGAAAGGATGCTTTTTAATGCAGTAAAAGAATTCTCAAAAATTCCGGGACTTGATGAAGATGACACGGGAGGTATGTTTCTTGAGGATTATTTTATTGTTGATATTCCCACCTGCGGCAAATGCGGCTCACACAATATATTTTCAGATTTTTAATTTTATTTTAAGGAGAATAAAAATTAAAACAAAATCCAGAATGCGGGATGAAAACGGAACATATAACTTCATACATGAACTGCTGAAATTGCAGAGAAATTCTGTGATGAATATGAAGGATGAGGGGTTATAAATATCGGGATGAATAACGTGCACTGCTCCTGTATCATACATTGTGTGGGATAAGGGATGATCTTGAAGCAATTCTTGATGAACCGGAACATGATCCGATTTATAACGGCGTATCACCGCGAAAACTTTATGGACTGGAAAAGAAATATGGTTATGATCCCTGTAAAGTTCCTGGCATACTTGAATGGGGGGAGAGGTCACGGCAATCAAAAGATGGATGGTGAAACAATTTGACACACCTATGGCTTGAAGAGAACAGATGCTTTCTCCATATCCGTCTTCCTCACTACGCTCTCTTTTATATCCCGTTTAATATCTCCAATGCTTCCTCCTTGGATATTCCCGGGTCCGGAACCCATGGCTTAAGCCCCCCTCCCATCCGGCGCTATGGTTTTCTTTATCGGCATTCTTGGATATGGGTCCGGGATTAAAAAAGAATTTACTGACGCAGGGGGTTTGACTTAATTTTATCATCTTAATCTTAAAATAAATAAAGGAGTAAAGAGAGGGGTTAAGGGCTGATTTCGGGAGAAATCAGCGGGAATTGGCTGATGGTTTGGCCAGATTTGGATTTATGAATTTGAAGTAATGACATAGTTTATATGCTTGTAATACTAATGTATAACCAAGAGTAGGAAAAATGATAAAACAACAAATGAAAATAGGTCCTAAAGGGCAGGTTGTAATACCAAAAGTATTCAGAAAACTTATGGGCGTAACTCCGGGCTCTACTGTGGTTTTTGAACTTAAGGAAGGGGGTGTTTTGATAGAGAAACCAACTACAAACGCTGTGGAAATATTTGATAGGATTGCAAAGAGCGGGAAACATGTTGAAATTGAACCTCATAAACCCTACGAAGAGGAACTTGAATACAGGTGGAAAAAGTTGAAAAAATGATTTATATTGATTCAAATGTATTTATTTACGCCGCCCTTTATCAGGACGCCAGGGGTGATAACGCAAGAAAACTCGTAAAGGAAGTTACCGATGGAGAGATAATCGCATCCACTTCTTCACTAACCTTTGATGAAGTTTTCTGGGTAGTTAAAAAAGAGCGCGGATTTGAGATGGCTCTTGAAGCAGGTAAAGCACTTCTTTTAATGCGAAACCTTACATTTATCTCTGTTGATGATACGGTACTCTGGCAGGCGCATAATTTGATTGGGAAACACAGGTTCGATCCAAGAGACGGCATTCATGCGGCATGTGCTCTTATTCATGGTATCCATACCATAATATCTGAGGATGATGACTTTGACAGGGTAAAAGAGTTTGAAAGAAAGGGTCTGGATGAAATATTTTGATTGGTCACCCTGATGACATTAAGTTATGATTAAAAGAAATGAGGGATGTATGGGTTTTAGATTTAATTTTATTACCTTAATTTTAAAATAAATAAAGGAATAAAGAGAAAATTCGGCTGCTGATTCCGGTAGAAATCATCGGGGGGTGGCTGGGGACTCAGCCAGATTCGGATTTATGAATCTGAAGATATGATATAGTAATGAGTTTTTATTAAAACAGATACGAATATAATTAGAATGGAAACAATAACTGCGGAGGTTACTCTGCCGGGAAGTGTTTTTACTTTGTTTAGAACAAGGAAGGAGGATCTGGCTCATCTGATAAAAAAATCATTTGTTTTAGAGCAGTACAGGGAAGGAAAAATTTCCATAGGGAAAGCAGCGGAATTATTAGGCATGACAAAATGGGAGATGTTTGGTCTGCTAAAAGACCGTAAAATACCCGTGAATTATGATGTTGAGGAGTTTGAGAAGGACATTGAAACATTAAAGAAACTAAAGTTGATGGAATGATCGTTGTAAGTAATTCGTCACCTTTGATATTTCTTTCTGCAGCAGGGTTTTTAGAC
>MCBC01000094.1 GCA_001723855.1 Candidatus Altarchaeales archaeon WOR_SM1_86-2
GTACTGGTTGGAGTAAGTGACAAAGGGGAGATTGTTGGAGCAACAGATAGAATGGAGGAGCAGGTTGCAAATATCGCCCATTCCTTAGATATGCCCATCTATCCGGAAATAGAAAAGGTTAGAATAGACAGGAAACTCATTTTGGTTGTCAAGGTCAAGAAAGATTCTAAACTGCATATCTATAAAGGATATGGTCGGATACGGGTTGGTTCAACCAATAAACCGATGACTGTGGAGGAATTGATTAAGAGGGGCTATGAATTGGGGATCATAAAGTTTGATTCGCAGGTTTGCATGGATGCAGATCTTAAGGATATTGATGAAAGCAAAGTGAGGTGGTTTCTGAAAAAAGCGAAGAGGGAGAGAAGATTAAACATTGATCCAGATACTCCAACAGAAGAAGCCCTATACAAACTGGATCTACTTGAAGATGGAAAACTGACGAATACCGCGGTTCTGATGTTTGGAAAAGAGCCCCCGAGATTTTTCCTGCAGGGAGAGGTAAGGTGTGCTAAATTTAAAGGTACCAGAGCAGTGAAGCCATTTATTGATATGAGAGTTGTTCATGGCACTGGGTATGAGCAAATTGATGATGCAGAGAAATTTGTTTTAAATAACATTCGAAAGGCAGCATGGACTGTCCCAGGTCAGGTGGAGAGAGAAGAAAAATGGGAATATCCTCCGGATGCGATAAGGGAGGCGATCGCCAATGCAGTTGCACACAGGGACTATTGTTCCACTGCAAATGTTCATGTTTCTATTTTTGATGACAGGATAGAGGTATGGAACCCGGGCAAATTGCCAGAGCCCCTAACACCTGAAGATTTGAAGAAAGAGCATAAATCAATCCCGGTAAACCCACTACTTGCGAAAACATTATTTCTGATAAAATATATTGAGAAATGGGGAACTGGCACGAATGATATTGTGAGATATTGCGTAGAGTCCGGGCTACCAGAACCGATTTTCAAAGAAGAGTCTGGCGGGCTCTCCGTGATAATCACAAAATCTAAATTAACAGAAGAATTTTTGGAGGGTCTGGATTTGAATGAACGGCAGAGGAAGGCGATAGACCATCTGAAAGAACATAAAAGAATAACAAGTAGTGAGTATGCCGAGTTATTTGGGATAACAAAACGAACGGCAAGGAATGATCTAAGAGGATTAGTTGATGAGAGAATATTAGCTCAGATGGGAACCACCAAGAAAACCACATACTATAAATTAATCGTTTAACGGAAATTTAACGGAAATTTAACGGAAATTATTTCCTTTAAGTGAAGAAAATCATTTCTTCGCCTTCTTTGCCAAGACACGCGAAACCTTTGGTTCCCGAATCCGTTGACCATAATTCATCCATTTCTTTAAGCAGTTCATACTGCTTCTCATTCAGGGCTACCATTATATTTTCTTTAATCTCCCGGGTGATAACCAATGTATCTTACATGCTAAATTTTTGAGAGGAGCTGCGAGTACTTCTTCATCCTCATCATCTTCCCCTCGGGTTGAACCATCCATGTCATCCAGCAGAGCTCTATTGGTTTATACCCGCACTCCAGGGCTATTTCCTCTGCTTTTTCCACGAACTCGATATCGTTGCTCACCCCCTCAAACCCCGCTTTTCTCAAAATTTCATTTATCACCCTCTTCACTATTTTATCGGGCATCACCGTGTCAACCCCACCCATCATTCTCAGATACTGGAATGTGTTTATTCCAACCCCGTTGATTTCCCCGATCGGGTCTTTACCTCTGTTTTTCAAATCGGCATTCTCCGCCCAGACTCTTAATGCATCCTTATCATTATCTTTTACGGACGACAGGTGGGATGCTATGTCCTTTGCCGCCCTCCACGATCGCTCATTTCTCCATATTCCTTTTAATTCATCCGTATCCGCTGCCGCAAGATCATTCAGGTTTTTTATCCTCCCGCTGCTCACGAACTTATTGTTGAATTCCTCAACTTTCGGAACAACGGCAGTAAAGTAATTTAAGCCGATGGAAGTAAAGGCTGCATCAACGACCATCAAAACCACGCTACTCCCCCACCTCTCTGTTTTAAGACATCTATCGCAGTGCATTTCTATTCCAGAGACCTTCCGCATGTAGGAGTCAACAACATCCTTTAATTTCATGATAAAGATTATACTAAATACGATTTAAAGAAATCTTTTTAAATAATCGGTCTAATTTATATTTATGCGAAGTCTAATTAACATAAATTAATAAAATATGTTACTTTAAGATGACAGAAAAAATAATTGATGCATTAGAAGAGACAAATAAATGGTGGAAAGGCAAGTTTGAGCCGGAATACGAGGATAGAGAGATTTATCCAGAGATAGAAAAATTTCTTGATAAAAGACAAATACTCGCACTAACAGGTTTGAGAAGAGTGGGTAAAACAACAATAATGTTAAAAATAGTTGAAGATTACATCAATAAAAATTTTGATGCAGAGAGAATTATATATTTTTCTTATGATTATTTTAGGGATGTTGAAGTAAAGGAAATTCTGAAGGTCTATGCGCGATTGATGAACAAGGACCTGGATAATGGCAAATACCTGGTTTTATTTGATGAAATCCAAAAACTTGAAAACTGGGAGGACCAGGTAAAAAGGATTTATGATAATTATAAAAATTTCAAGATAATCATATCTGGATCAGAGTCGCTATTTATAAGGAAAAAATCAAAAGAAAGCCTTGGAGGAAGATGTTTTGAGTTCCATATACATCCTTTAAATTTCAGAGAGTTTTTACATTTTAAGGGAGTGAAAATCAAAAATATCACACTCCACAAGGAGGAAATATTAAGACAATTTAATCAATATCTTTTATGCAGCGGTTTTCCTGAAGTGGTAGATGAAAATGAAGAATTTATAGAGAAGTATATAAAAGAGAATGTGATAGAAAAGACGATTTATAGAGATATTCCCCAGGTTTTTCCCATCAAAAACCCGGAAGTTCTTGAAGAGATTTTAAATATAATTCTCCTTAACCCCGGTCAGATCATCAATGTTGAATCTTTAGGAAAAGATATTGGAATATCAAGACGAACTCTCTCTTTATATCTTAACTACTTGGAGAAATCATTTCTTATAAAGAAAGTGTATAATTTTTCTATAAATATAAGGAAGTCGCAACGAAAATTAAAGAAATACTACCCTACGATAATATCGCCCGATTTAATTAAAAGAGGGGAAACAGGAAAAGTTTTTGAAACCATGATGATAATACTTAATGACGCGGAATTTTTCTGGCGAGATGTTTATAAGAACGAAGTGGATATTGTAAAACTTATAAATGATGGGGCACATCCAATGGAAATAAAATATTCAAGGATAGAAACAAATGCGATAAAACTCTTTATGAAAAAATTTAAAGCCGATGAAGGAATAATCTTAACTTATGACAAAGAAAAAGAAATAGATTTTAATGGAAGGAAAATAAGAGTAATTCCTTTTTATAAATGGGTTTTAGAGAATATGATGAAATTTACAGCAAGATGATTCGCGAGTAACAAATATCAAGAAAAGATTCCGAGTAACATTTTTTAAAATGAGCAGAAAAGAATTTGAAGAATTATTACAGGAAAAAGAAAACAAGGATATAGAATTCAAGTTAGAACTGCCGGAGTCAAAAAAAGTGGCCCATCTGGTAACTGCATTATACAACAGCAATGGTGGAAAAATCATCCTGGGTGTTGAAGACAAAATAAAAAAATAATTAAATTTATGGGACCTGCCAAAACAGGTTACTATGTCGTTTATGATACTGTAAATGATACTGTAAAAAAAGTACAAAATAAAGATAAATAGAAAAAGAAAATGATTCGTATGTACAATTCCTTTGTTGAAATTATAAGCCCCGGTGAATTACTAAGACCGCTTACAATTGACGAGATTAAAAAAGATGAATACATGCCGAAAACCAGAAATAAGATCATTGCGGGGGTTTTCAATAATCTGGATGTTATGGATAAAAGAGGAACGGGTTTTTTGAGAATCAGGGAGGATCTAGAGAAATGGGAGCTTCCCCCGCCTGAATTTGAGGAAAAACAGGGATGGTTTGTCATAAGATTTAGGAACCCGAATGTTGAGAGGGTTATTGATACCGTTAAATTTGATTTGAACGAGAGGCAGAAGAAAGCAATCGACTATCTAAAAGAGCACGGGAAGATAACGAGAAGAGACTACATGGGGGCTGCAGGTGCAGCTAAAACAACTGCGATTAGGGATTTAAATGAATTGGTAAACAAAGGGATTTTAGTTGTAAAGGGCCCAAAAACAGGTAGGGGAAGATATTACACATTTAATCTAAAGGTCTCATAAAGATGAATCAAAAGAACACAACAAAGGGTTATGTGGAATTATTTAAAGTTTCTGATAAAACAGCGAGAAACGATCTCAAGGATTTAGAAAAGAAGAATACATTCACTTTGTCGGCTCCAAAAAAACAGGAATATATAAAAATGAAACTGGTGCTCCTTGACACAAACTTTTTGATGATTCCATACAAGTTTGGAATAGATATTTTCGGCGAGATTGAAAAATTGGTGGAAGAGAAATATGAAGCGGTAACGCTGAGCACCGTTGTTGACGAGTTAAAAAGAATAAAAAGAGGCGAAGACAAAATTGCTGCCCGGGTCGCGCTTAAATTGATTGAGGACAACGATGTGAGGGTTATAGAAAGTTCAGGCGTGGTTGATTCGGCAATAATTGATTTTGCAGAGAATAATGATGCGATTATTTGCACAAATGATGCTAAATTAAGGAGATATTTACAAAAAAATGATGTTAAAACCATTTATATGAGACAAAAAAGCAGATTGGAACGCGGTTAATTCTCATGTGAACCATTCTTTATGCTCATGTTTGCCCAAATAAGCAACTTTCGAGGGGTCAACACCATCTTCCCCATACTCGAATTGGACTATAATGCCGTTATTCCCCCTCACCGAATTATCCGGGTGGACCATCAGGTCTTGCAGTGCGTTTATCAGCCTTCTTTGCATATAACCGCTTCTTCCGGTACGAACAGCTGTATCCACCAAACCTTCCCTTCCGCCCATGGAGTGAAAGAAATACTCTTTCGGGTCTAAACCTTTTTTGAAAGACGAATAAACAAAACCTTCCGCCTTCGCCCCCCTGTCCCCTTTTTTAAATCCGGACAGCGTTCTGTTATGGTACCCCCTCTTTATTCGCTCTCCTCTAACCGCCTGCTGTCCCACGATTCCTGCCATCTGTGTCAGGTTAAGCATACTTCCCCTTGCTCCTATTTTTGCCATAATTACTGCCGAATTATCTTTTAAATATTTTTCAGCAATTTTTCCCGCCGCGTTTCTCGCGCTGCCCAACTCCTCCATAATATAAGCTTCCAAACTCTCCCCCAATGTTTTTCCGGGAACTATCTCAAGACTCCCGTCCTCATATTTCTTTACTAACGCATTAACCCTCTCTTCAGTCGCTTCAAGAGTACCCCGAATCTCCTTTACCCCCTTCTCCGGCATATCCTCATCGTCGATTGCGGTACTGAAGCCGTATTTCATTACGGCCCTGATTGATAAACGAGTGGTATTATCGATATACTCCCTGGTAACATCCGAGCCGTACTTGAGGTATATCTCATTCAATAATGTCCCGCCCAGACCTTCTGCATCAATAATTCCAGTGATAACCTTACCCTTCTTTATCACCACATGGGCATCATATTCGCATTTATCCTTTTTACATTTATCACATTGTCTGCATATCTTTGCTTTATACTCCAGGTCAAGATCTTCCGGAAGAAACAATGAAAAAACTTCTTTCCCGCTATAACTTTTTTTCTTTCTTAAATTCGCCTTCGTCAAGCCCCCTATCAACTGCAAAACCTCTGCTCTGCTAAATTCGGATTCCTTTTTGGTCAGCATATAGGTGCCGGTTACGTGATCATGTCTTCCCCCGACCAACGGTCCTCCAAATCTGGGAGAGAGAATGTTTTCTTGAACCTTCATTAAAATATCCGCCTCTGCCCTTGCTTCCTCGGACTGGGGAACATGCAAATTCATCTCGTCCCCGTCAAAATCTGCGTTATAAGGTGCACACACCGCCGTATTTATTCTGAAAGTTTTATGCGGCATCACCTTCACGTGATGCGCCATCATTGAAACCCTGTGCAGGGAAGGTTGACGGTTGAATATTACTACATCCCCGTCCATTAACTGTCTGTCTACAGTATCTCCAATATCCAATGTATCCGCGATCACATCTTTGGTTTCAAGCATGATGCGTTTTCTTCTGCTATCGGAGGTGATCACGTTCGTTGCTGAAGGATACAGGGGAAAGTTTTTTATTAATTTCATTAATGATTCTTTATTGATCTCATTAACTTCTTCGGGAACGGTTAATTCTTTCGCCACTAATTCCGGCACTCCAACCTCATTTATGCTTATGTTCGCATCCGGCCCCACCACCGTGCGGGCGGAAAAGTTTACTCGTTTTCCGGACAAATTAGTTCTAAACCTCCCCTCCTTGCTTTTCAATCTCTGGGCAAGTGTTTTTAGAGGTCTTCCAGACCGGTGTCTCACCGGCGGCATCCCGGAGATCTCATTATCAAAGTAGGTAGCAACATGGTACTGCAAAAGATCCCATAAATCTTCAACTATCAACTGCGGGGCCCCGGAGTTTATATTCTCCAGCAGCCGCTGGTTTATGCGAAGAATATCCACGAGTTTATGCGTTAAATCATCCTCGCTTCTTTCAAAAGATTCAAGTGTGATTGACGGACGCGCGACGATCGGCAGAACCGGAATAGCACTTAATATCATCCACTCCGGGCGGATGTTTTTCATTCGCAGTATCTGGAGATCTTCATCCCGTATGCGCTCCAATCTCTCCCTTATCCTGTCCACCAACAACTTCTGTTTCTTAACCTCGCCCTTCTCACCATCCTCCTCTTCATAGTAGGAGTAAGGTCTTACAAATTTTATCTTGCGCTGTTTTGCCCCGCAATGGGGACATTCCTTAATGTCGGATTTGAAGTCTATTTCAGGAATACTTTCTTCCCCGGCGATTTCTTCATCCCCCTCCCCTCCCGCATCGCTTTTTACCATTGCTCGCCCGCATTCATGACAGGTTATTCTCAATAGATTGTAGATCTCCGGAGCATAACCGACATGTATCACAGGGCGTGTAAGTTCTATATGCCCGAAATGCCCCCTGCACTGTCCGACCCTGCCCCCGCAGGTCCGGCACTTAAGCCCCGGGTCTATAACCCCCAGACGGGAGTCCATCAAACCATTCTCCATGGGATAACCGTCATCGTCATATGTATCGGATGTGTTTATATTCGCAACCGAGATTTCCCTGAGATATTTTGGCGATATCAATCCGAACGTTATATTTGCGATTTTTGTTCTTACAATTTCATCTTTTCTCACCATTCTCTTAATAATCTTTATTTAAATTATGAATATAAAAATAAAATGCAGTCATTAACAACAGATTCGGATTTTTCGGGTCTCATCTATGGGGAAGCTGTTTTATTATCCGGCATGGTATTCACCGCAAGAGATAAGGCGCATGGTATGCTGCTTGAAAAAAAACCGGATTTTGATGTTCCCCCCGTAGTGTATCATTGCGGTCCGCTGGTTAAAAAAGTTGAAGGCAAGTGGGAAATAGTATCTTCCGGACCCACAACATCTGCGAGGATGGAAAAATTCCTGCCGGAATTAATAGGAAAATACAATATCAGCGGTGTAATAGGAAAAGGCGGGGTCGGTAAAGTAATATCCGGGTCAATGAAGGGAAAATGCGTTTATTTTGCATTAACCGGGGGCTGCGGGGCACTGGCGGCAAAATCAATGCGTGTTAAGGAAGTCCACTGGCTGGATTTAGGCATCCCTGAAGCGATATGGGTGCTGGAAGTTAAAGATTTACCCCTGGTCGTTGGAATTGATATGAAGGGAAGGAGTTTATATTCTTAAATTCATAATTATAATACAATAAAAATGGCAAGACCAATGGGAGGTATAACGAAGAACTTGCCTCTTGGGGCGGCGGTAACGGCGAATATAACCAGGGGACTGCCTGCAGGGGCAAGACTTACCTGTGCCGACAATACCGGGGCAAAGGAGCTGGAAATTATCTCGGTAAAAGGTTACGGGGGGGTCAGGAGAAGATACCCGAAAGCGGGAGTTGGGGATTTAATTATCGCTACGGTGAAAAAAGGGCGCCCTGATATAAGAAAACAGGTTATTCTGGCCGTGGTGGTTAGACAGAGTATGCCGTATACGCGCTTTAATGGCGTAAAAATAAGGTTTGAGGATAATGCAGCGATTGTTGTAGGAGACGACGGAATGCCAAAGGGCACGGAAATTAAGGGAGCGGTAGCGAAGGAGGCGATTGAGAGATGGAAAAAGATAGGGGCTCTGGTAAGCGTTGTTATATAGTCCGGTGTAGATAAATAATCCCGATACATTGAAGTTTCTATGTGGTGCAGTAAAGCGAAATTGGCGTCTTGAAGCGATCTATTCAGTGCTAAGAATTTCAACTCAAAAGGAGGTTGCGAAATCATGATCTAAGTCACGATTTTAAGGTAGATATATCCTCAGCAGGTTGTTTTGTGTCGAAAACATTCAAGAGTTCGGTTACTTATATATTTCGATACATATAATCATTTACTTTAAAAATATTAATCGTTGAGAAAAATATAAGAAAAAGGGAGGTTCATTATGATTCATGTGGATCGAGATAGATTTCCTGTCCCGGAACTCTTTGCCTCATCAAAGGTAGAGCAAGCGAGGAAGGAACTTGAGGAGTTCTTTGGCATGAAAAGGAAAACCAGGGCACAAAAGCGTTTTGAGTTCCAGAGAAATATCTATCTAGATCCCGAGGTGAAAGATGCGCTTATCAGACTCTTTAATGGTAAATGTGCGTACTGTGAATCCCACATAGGGATGAAAGGATACATTGATATCGACCATTTTCGCCCGAAAACAGGAGCTATGGATTTGAAAGGACATTCAGATCCAGATCATTATTACTGGCTGGCCTATGAGTGGGATAACCTGTACCCTGCTTGTCCATCCTGTAACCGATCGAAGAGAGCCTACTTTCCGGTTATCGGAGGTCGAGCCCTACCTGGCGCCATGGGAGATGAACTAAAGAGGGAAAAAGCTCTTCTAATTGATCCCTGCCTCGATTACCCCGAGATGTACCTCGATTTTAAGGAAGATGGCATGGTTTATCCTCGATTGAAAATATATGATACCGACACTCAACTTCTCAAGCAGCAGGATATTTCAAATATCAGACGCATAAGAAGAAGAGCCACGACAACCATTGAGATCCTGGGACTCAACCGAAAGCCCATTGTAGAAGCGCGGAAAGAGGCAGCAAAATTTGTAAATACAATCCTTTACAGGAGGCCTGAGACTAAAGGATTCAACTTATTCGAGAAAACTATCAAAGAGGTTTTGGACATTACTCAGCCGTATCTTGGTTTGAAACGCCAGATGGTTGAACAGTGGTTTTTGAAGACCATTAAAGCCAGGAACACTCCTGGTGACCTCAGAGAATTCCTTATGGAACTGGCGTCAAATCTCGATATTAAACTTCCGTTGGAAAAGCCCAAGATGGAGGCTAAACCGGAGCAGGTATCACGCAGAGGAAAGGTTTTGATCGAAAAATCTGCACCACCAGCAATGCCGTCGCTGAGGATTGACTATATTAAGAGTATCGAGATCCGGAATTTCAAAATAATTAAGGATATAAACCTTAAGTTTAGTCCCGGCAGAGAGGAAATGGCATCATGGAAGGTGTTAGTTGGAGAGAACGGCACTGGAAAAAGCAGCGTACTTGAAGCAGTTGCGCTTGCGCTCATGGGTGAGGATCGTCTCGAGGAATTCAAAGATTATATACATCTTGATCCCGAAAGAATTCTAAGACATAGGACTAGAAATGGGTTTGTCAAAATCGGTTTAACAGATAAAAAGGAGCCAGTAACATTAAAGATAACCAGGGAAGGATTTGAATATGAAAGCGGGGCTGAAGGAGTGAATACATTTTTGAATGCTTATGGAACCACTCGTCTGCTTCCGCATATCGAACTAATGCAAACAAAAACAGGTTTCAGAGAGGCGGTCATATGTGAAAATTTGTTTAACCCATTCAAACCTCTCCTGGATGTTGATAAATATCTTTACAGTCTTAAAAGAGGAAGGGAATTCGACAGCACAGCCCTTATGCTTAAGGATCTCTTGAACCTATCTGTTGAAAGCAAACTTTTCAGGAGAGCTGAAAAAATCCGGGTACAAATTGGTGAGGATGACGATCCTCAGCCTCTCGACCAGCTCAGCGATGGTTATCAATCAGTGACAGTACTCTCGACCGATATTATGAAGAATTATCCCGAAAAACTATATGATTTACAAAAGGCTATGGGAATTGTGCTTCTTGATGAAATAGGGACTTACCTCCATCCACGGTGGAAGATGACAATCGTGAACAGCCTTCGTACCGCGTTCCCCAGAATCCAGTTTCTGGCCACCACTCACGAACCTCTCTGCCTGAGAGGACTGCGAGAGAGGGAAATTACGATTATGGAACGAGATGGGGACACAGGGGAGATTTTGGTAAATGATGATGTTCCATCCCCAGAGGGCTTAAGAGTGGACCAACTGCTTACATCCGATCTCTTTGGTTTACACAGCACAATTGATCCTTATGTGGAAAGAGAGTTCGAGGAATATTACAATCTTCTTGCAAAACATGAGTTAACTCCTGAAGAGAAGGAAAAACGCGATGACCTCAAAAAGAAATTGGCTGAGTACGACACTAAACTCGGTGCTACTCCCCGTGAACAACTTCTTTATGAAGCGATCGATGAGTATCTGGCAAAGAAAAAGAGGATGTCTCAGAAAGAAAGCGAGAAGGAACGGGCAAAAGTAAAGAGAAAAATTGTTGAGCTCTGGAAAAAATTTGATGAAAATTCTGGAAAAACAAAATGAGATTTATAAGAAGATATCCCAATAAAGCACCAGCTGTTCTTAAAAAGAAGGGTAAACACGGGAAGACTGAGACAGATAGGGCAAAAAAACATTACAAAAAATGGCCTCAATTGCCGCCGAAGAAGAGAAAACCCTTTAAGTACAAAGTTTATACCAATGATGATGTCAAAGATACGCTTTATGAAATGTTTAATAATAAATGCGCCTACTGTGAAACGCGACTTGCAACTCAACCTATGGATGTGGAACACTGGCGTCCAAAAAACGCTGTATTTAACGAGGATACAAAAAAATTGATGAAACCAGGTTACTATTGGCTCGGAGCTGACTGGAACAACCTTTTTCCAGCCTGTATTGACTGCAATCGGGCACGTAATCACAAACATTATCTGACAGGCGAAAAAACCAAGCTGGGAAAAGCAAATCGTTTCCCTGTTGGGGATGAAAATAGACGTTGGAGAAAGCATACATATCAAAATCAGGAGAAACCACTTCTTTTGAATCCGTGCCAAGATAAACCTGAGAAATACTTAGAATTTATTGAAGATGAAGAGAGAAAAGTGTGTATTGTTCGTGCAAAGCTCGATGAGTCTGGAAATCCAAAAGAAAAAGCAAAAATGTCCATCGAAGTTTATGGGCTGAATCGCCTAGGACTTATTCAGAATCGCCAAGAGAAACTTCTATCAATTAAGATGGGGTTGAACTGGATATCTGAGAAAACTAAGAAGCTTTTGGCTGAAAATAATCCTATTGAGAAACAGAGAATTGAAAATGATATAACCCGGATTATGGGGGACTTGGAACTGCAAACAAAACCGGAAAATGAATTAGCACAATATACACTCATGGTGGAGCAGGTAATTGAAAGGTTTAAATCCAGTATTTAATGCTGAAGTTTGCCTGGTTTATTATGCATGTTGAAAATAAAAAGACAAGTTGGATGTTATTAAGTAGGGCGTTCATAATATTTTGACAAGTCAAGAAAAATTGTAATTTGGAAAACTTACATATATATAAAAACCTTATATTTATATATAAAAACCTTATATTTATATAAATTGTGGGGGGAAATCATATAATAAAAAATTCCTGCTCCACAAGGAAAAAACGGAGGTGTGACCATGTCAGTAAGAGGAACCTATCGGTTCGATATTCAGGACGACGGGAATATAGTTGATAACACCGAGAACATCGAGCGCGCAAGAAGGCTATTTCGGGACGGTACGATCATTGGGGGACAATGGGGACCCGGACGCCAAGGCGATTTTGTGTATGGAGGATGGCACTGCCTCTGTCATCTGCTAGCCGGGTCCGGTGCTTACCAATCGAACAGCGGATATCTTTGGGCTGCAATAACGCATGCGGGAGATGAGGACAGGTATCTCGCCACCGTGACCACGCGAGAAGCGGATGGAACAGCACGAACGGTTAATCTCGACTCATCCGAAGGCCGCAATCTTGTGGAACAGGCTGCCCTTCTCGGGTACGTTGAGGGATCTTCCATGGGGCATATTTCCGCTCGTAACGTACAGGACCCGCCAAATGCCTTTAACTCGTGGCCTCGCCAAGTTTTCGACCAAACAGCAGGGAGTAACGCCTCCGGAGGCACAGTTTGGGAGCATTGGTCTACCACCCGGGATCTGCGCAGGTCGGATCCGATAGGGGATTCGGTATTGCGGGCTTACATTACCTTAGTATCTGCTCTGGGTGGGAAATTTGTCGCTGCCGTTGCACGCGGCCGCCGGACATATAACCATCCCGTTCAGTTGTGTGCCTTGGTCAAGGCAGGTTTTATCGCGAGGGAAGAGGCGCTGTGGGATACGACACCATATAGAATCCCATCGGATGCAGAGCGTTTATTGCAGGAGGCCAGGCCAGATGATTGTCTCAGAGCAGTTGAATCGCTCTCATGGACTCCTTCCGGCGGACAGCGTTATTTCATGTTCAGCCGTAAAATCAACTCATGGAGCGATAGAAGAAGTGTAGAATACGATCTCAACTTGCAGGGCATATAAAAATATGATAGCTATGACCGAGAAAAAGATTAAACAAAAACCGGGTTTGCTTCGTGGTGCACGCGTCTATTTGTCCGGTCCGATGGATTTTGTGGCCTCTCGTGCCGCTGAAAAAAAGTACGGGTGGAGGACCCGGGTGGGTGAATTTCTTCGCCGTTTCGGGGTTACAGTCTTCGATCCCTGGAACAAGCCGGATGTGGTGGGGTTGCACGAGTATGGACGTGAGGATGTAGACACGACTAAAATGAGAGACCGCTGGACGTTTGAAGATTCATCTAAAGGTGCTGAGGAGAGGGCAAAATGCTCCGGGAAGTTTTGGGAGACCCTTCATATTGACTTAAGGATGGTTGACACAAGTGATTTCACGATTGCCTACTGCCC
The DNA here is from genome assembly GCA_001723855.1 of Candidatus Altarchaeales archaeon WOR_SM1_86-2. Next base: position 13,389 of record MCBC01000094.1, read on the forward strand.
GACGAACATTTACAGCGTGGGAACCGTCCATGAGATTGTGCTGTGCAGACAGCAGAGAAAACCTGTGCTTTTCGTCAGTCCCGGGATCGACTTTCCAACTCTTGCTGAGTTGAAAGAACACTTGAAGGGAGATGCCATGGGAACCGAACTTCTAGAACAACTGATAACCGATATTCCCATCAAAGAAAACCCGAGGGGGATCCCAAGTCTCTGGTATATGCCCCTCGTGGGAGGAGAGAGCTTCTTCGATGGGTTCGGATTTGCCGAGTATCGAAAACAATTCGGTTGGAAGAGGATTCCTTTAGACGATAGAGAAGATGCAAGTGACATAAAACGCCCCCTGTTACCTTTCCTGGAGAAGTTGAACAAACAGTTGCCGAAGAAATGGGACAACCGTCGGAAAAAGTATGTGCGCAACGACGATTATCTCCTGTGGGATATTGGACGTAAAAAAGGTGGCGGAAGAGAAGTATCTCATCCCGTGCTAATCAAAAAAAAGCGATAAATGCCGGTATATAATTACATGACGATGCATCATTGATCATATTCGTATTTTGAATTTGGTTCTAAGAAATCTACCAATAAAAAATAATAATATAATCGCGAGAACCAATGCAGCGAAAATTATTATTGACATGAGAACAAGATTAACGTGATATTCTGGATTCCATGATTGTATCATGCGCAATGTTAAAGTCGTAATATGACTTGTTGCTGCTACCAGAGTCAGCAGGATTATTCCCGTTTTAATAATTTTTATGTGCTCTTTCTGTTTTAACTCAATTTTTGCTCTTATAACATTTACGTTATGGTTCAATAGTCCCTCAATTTCTGAAATTCTTCCGGAAAGCAGGGTATAGCATTGATAAACATTCTCAACTTTCCTGCACATCACCTTTGAAATCAGGGGATAACTTTCATGATGGGACTCATTCCATAAAACAAAGATATTTTTCATGTTATGGATGTTTGCCGTCACGGATGCAGAATCTTTACGAAGAGCGGAGGACAGTTCAAATATCCTTGAATACAATGACTCCCTGTGTTTAAGCATTTCCTCTAATTTCTCCCTGTTTGCATCAGTGATTTCTTCACCAATCAATTTCTGTATTTCATCCTCTTTTTTAGCTATTTTGCCATAATTTTCCTCATAGGCATCATAAAATCCGATTACCTTTGTATAGTATGTCTCAATGAAAGAGATCTCATCAACAATCATTCCCTGGGTTTCCTTAATCTCTTCAATTTCCTTAATCTTTGGAATCAATGAATATAATGTGCACTCTTTCTTCTCCTTTCTTGCGAGCAAAAAGGATCTGTTTTTGATTAAAGAATACGTATCCGCTTCCTTAATAATCTCCTCTTTATCATCAAAAGCGAAGCAGGAATAAACCAGGGAATCGAATTTTTCAAATCTTTCCCATATTTTTTCAAGTAAATTCTCAATTTCTTCAAAATCCCTGGTTTTGAAGTTATCCTCGATGCTTGTAATCCAGACCTGGTAAATAGAGTAGTCCTCACCTGCGAGAAATTTTATGTACGCTTCACATTCATCTGCCAGAGAAAATTTTATAATTTTTTCTGAAACATACTCTGCATTAAACTCCGTCTTTAATTTTTCTAATTCTAAGTTTCCATTAAAGGATACTTTTATCGCGATTATGGTTGGCGCGGTTATCATTTCTTCCATTCATTTAGTACTCCCTCAACCCGGCTCTTTATACTATTCCTCACCTCCATCCTGTTTAATTCCATCTCTTCGTCCTGTTCCTGGTGCGGAACTGCGCCGCGAAATGTAAACTGACTATTGCAAATCTCCATAAAAACATCCAGCGCATTTTCCAACTCTTCATCGCTTTTATTTAATGCATCATTCACGACCAACAATTTTTCATGTATTTTTTCATCATATGCCCCTCTCAAAGAATACATGCATCTCTCAAATTTATCTTTTTCAACCATTTTATAGATAAAATAAGAAAAAGAAAAAAAATAAAGATAGTTATCCCCTCACAATCGTTAAAGTAGGATTCCCATACAGGACAAGCCCCGCCCAGGCAGCTCTCTTTCCATTATATTTGTTATAGACTTCAACTTTAGCCCTTCTTAAGGATTCTCCTATTGAAACTCCGTCAAGAAAATTTTCATAAAAGCAAATTGCAGCATCAGCTGAAGCGTCATCGTGTATGGGCCAGACAGAGCCGATATAACAAATACCTTTTTCCATGAACGCACTTGCTAAACCGGGAACATCATTGGCATATTCTATGTCTTCAACCTTTTCTTCACGATCTGCTCTCTTTCCTGCTTTACAGGCGTTGATATACGCAAAAATTGGTTTTTTCTTTCCCTCAAACTGTTTTGTTATATTTTTCGCCTTCAAGTGCATTTTATTTCTCAGGATTAAATAGCTGTCCCTTGGCTTTTTCATATCAAATTCCGCATGTCCGGCGTAATGTATAATGTCGTAGCCCCTTCCTAATTCAGGTAAAACTCTGGGTAGTGTAGCGGACTTTCCTATCAACGTCTTTACCTCAACACCCGCATCTTCCAATTTTTTCACTACTTCTTCCGCCTCTTTTCTTGCCATAGGTAGCCCCCCCTCGCACCCCTCCAATGGATCGCCTATAACCAGCGCCTTTAATTTGTCCCCTCTTATTTCGGTTGGAACCTTTATAACCCCCCTTACCTGAATACTTCTCCCTAAAGCATATTTAAGACCAAGAAAGCCATCCCTGTTTGAGTCATCGTGCATTACTTCCCATGGGTACTCCCCCAGATCCTCGCTGATATCCATCTGCAGGCACTTTATTTGCTGGTGTTTCGATAATTCCCCTATGACATCTGATGGAAGGATCTGTTTATATAATATACAACCCAGATCACGAAGTGATTCCAACATTTCTTCAGAATATTCTTCAATTTTTTCTTGCTCACCCCCCCTTACCCCTCTAACCCTGTTCATTGCCTCTGTAACATCCTCAATACTCTTATTAATATAATCTAAAAGATCTTCCCCTACATCCGCAGATTCGGGTCTTGAGGAATAATGAGGTGTTATGAGCCTAACCGAATAAACGCCTTGATTGGCTCCCGATTCTATTTCAATTTTATAGGTCGGGTTAGTGTCTAATCTGAAAACGCATTTCTCCACCACAGGTTTCCCATCATCAATCCTTGCTTTCAACCCAGATATCTCTCTTTCAATTTCCGGGATTCTGCTCGTGCTTTTAAGTTTTGATTTTATTGCACTCACCTCTGATTCAAAACCTTTCGTATCCAAGGAATCTAACTCCTTTTCCAGTTCCTTTAATCTCTTGACCTTTTCTTCAAACCTCCTGAGTTTAACCTTTTCCTCAAAATCCCTGAGTCTGGATTCAATATTATCTGTATTCATCCGGGAGTTTTCTTTCCTCTTTCTCAATCAATCGTTTTAATTCCTTAAATTCCTCATCCCCGCCGTAACCCTCCTCCTCCAACTCTTTTAACCTTCTTCTCTGGTCTTCAAGTTTCCTTTTTCTCTCAGCGAGTTCTTTTTCATGTCCAGGGTCCCTTTTTGGTTTTTCCTCTATTGTCGTTACCAAAAAGTATTTTAATTCTTCAACCTCACTTTCAAGCGTGGATTTGTCACTCGCGGTAAACCATTGTACCCTGTACCATCTGACATCGTAATCACACAAAATATTGACTTCCCCACCTTTCTGTTTCAAAGTAATACTCAATTCTGTCTCCGCGTTCTCTGTTTCAGAACTGGTGAGACTTCCAAGTCTACTTCCTCTTTTAAGCGATATAAAGTTTGGCGTGTTTTGATTCACAATTTGGAACTTCATATTGGACATATGCTCTTTAGTCAGTTCAAATACCTTTCCTATATCTCCTTTAACGGTAAAGCTTTTTGAAAATTTCATGTTGTGCCTCTATTTTGAAGTTTTCTTTCCTCTTCATCAATCAATTTTTTTAATTCCTTAAATTCCTCATACTCGCCGTAACCATCCTCTTCCAACTCTTTTAACCTTCTTCTCTGGTCTTCAAGTTTCCTTTTTCTCTCAGCGAGTTCTTTTTCATGCTTTAAATCTTCTTTTGGTTCATATTCCTCCGTTTTCTGAGTGCCCTTTCTGTTTTTTAAATACTTTACAGCGAATATAGAAATAAACCCGATCATAACAAGGGCAATTATAACTATAAGTCCCGCAAGCCATTCATTCTGACCGGATTCTTGATTGGGTTCAGGGCTCGCCTTTGGATTATACTCCCAGCGGGGTTCGATCAAGTGGACATTAACAGTATTGTCCGTGCGGGATATTGACTCTAAAATAGCGTCAAAATGAAAAATTTTTTCGTGATTGAGATTAACCCGCTCACCTACGTTTACAGCCATCTCAGCAACTACTCCCCCCTTTTCATCATATAGTGAAAAGTGAGCCTTTTCTCCATATACATTGACGGGCTTGATCGAATATCCCCCCTCTAACTCATAAGATTCTCCTATTGCAATCTCCACTGCAGCCGCTTCGAGACATAACCCCGCGCAAAACACCAATAATATTAAAGTATTTATTGTTGTTCTGCATACATTTTTGTTAAATATTTTCAATTTTTACATGTCCGTTTTCAAGTTTTATTGTTTATTTATGATTTTCGTTATTTAAATTCGATTTAATATTTTGATTTTATTGAACTTACTTCTGATTTAAAGCCTTCTTCATTCAATGGGTATTCAAACCTCACGAGTCTGGATTCAATATTATCTGTATTCATCCGGGAGTTTTCTTTCCTCTTCCTCAATCAATTTTTTTAATTCCTTGAATTCTTCATCCTCGCCGTAACCCTCATCTTCCAACTCTTTTAACCTTCTTTTCTGGTCTTCAAGTTTCCTTTTTCTCTCAGAGAGTTCTTTTTCATGCTTTAAATCTTCTTTTAGTTCTTCTTTTATGATTTTTATGATTTGTTTGCGGTCCGGTTCTTCTTTTGGTTTCTCTCTCTCCCTCTTTACCATGAAATAAATTAAAAACGCAAGCATAATAATGATAATGATTGATAATATATCCAATTCCATGGTTATTTTCAGTTCTATTGCACCGGTGCCACTTACTTCTGATGTTTCATCAGATGAGATCCTATAATACCGCTTACCATCTATTACAACTATTTCGGACTCATTAATATTAATAATAAATTTCTCGTCACTGCAATTATTTTCTAATTGAAATTCCATATCCTCCTTTGATTTTGCACCGGCATACACACATACCCTGTTTGATTCTGATATTACCGGTACATACAGTGTTTTATCCCCTGCTTTGTGTGCAGCCCCAGGGTCTGGAAAATGTATCACGGCGTATCCCGTTTCCTTGCTGCTTTCTCCTGACTCAACGATCACATCACTGAAATCCGGATCACTTCCCGTAAAGTCTATTGGAACATTCGCTACTGGGGTGCCATTCATTTTGATTGTCACATTCATTATTTCAGTCTGGCCAGCGCATCCTGCATCATCATATACACACGTCGATTCGTTCCCGGTTAATACTGTTGATACGCCGTCAGGGCAATTCATGATTTTATGGTTTTCACTATCGCATTCGCCTGTTTTACAGGGACATGGTGGTTCCATACACTTATCCGGGACTCCATCATCATCAGTATCGCATCTCATGAACTCGCTGAAACATGCCCCCCACGAACAATCCGTGCACTCCTGGATTCCCTGGCATCCTGATGCGTTGCACGTCCTTATCTGCCCCTCAATACATTCAAATTCCCGGCATGATTTTAGACAGGTATCGGGAGTATCATCACAGTCGGTATCACAGAAACTCAAATCAGATTCACATTCAGACCAACCGGACATGGTACATTCTTGTTCCCCGGCACAACCTTCCGAAGTGTCGCATTCTCTTTTCTCCCCCACAAGTGTGCAGGGACAGATGTTGCAGGGCGATGATGCGGGGCTGCATGTTTCAGGAGTTCCATCACAATCTTCATCACATTTATGTTCTACCTCCACACAATCCCCCCATAATCCGTTATATGTTCCATAAATCGCCTCGACGACCGAACAATTAACCTCGCTTTCGACACATGTTTGTTCTCCTTTACACCCCTCTGCATCTCCGGAAGAAACGATGCAATCTTTTTGTTCACCAATCATACATTGACATTTATAAACTAATTTTTCATAAGGCGGCACGGAGTTATATGTCAATTCTTTACCTATTGAATATTCTCCGCCTGCTGCATTCACAATCGGGATACTCAAACCAATAATAATACCCATAACCAACAAACAAAACAATTTTTTCATATTTTTACCAATTTTTGATTCTGTTTTGAGTTTTGATTTTATTCTTAAACATGAAATAAAATATAAAATTAAAAATACCAATGCGGGAAACAATTATTCTGGCAGGCTCCGATACGGGTTATTTTTTCTTTTTGATGAGCGGCAACTAAAATAAATCTTCCATGCCTTCGCGGTGCGGGAAGCAAGTTCATACTGTTTACTTTTTATTCTGTCCCATTCATAATTATATCTCAGGGCTTTCAGGAATGCATTTGCCTTGTGTTCGATAGCATCGGCGTCGTCATTAAAGCCGTATTCTCTTAAACGCCCAACGAGAAATCCTGATTCGAGCAGGAGCTTGACCCTATAGACACCATAGAATGTTGGCTCTTTTTCCTTTGGGAGCATCATATCTCTTCTGTACCTGCCGGTTACCGGTTTGGCTACTGCTGCGGCACTTGTTACATAGATCCCGAAAACTCCGAGCTTGCCCATTTCGAATGCCTGCGGAACTGTGACGCCTCCCGCCCACAGGATCTTGATTCCCAGTTCATTAGCGAACGCGTCAATCTCAGCGATCTGTTCAAGCAGGAGGATTCCTACTCTGTCGGTTGGGCTGTTTTTCAAGAGTTTTCGCCCTTTGTCTTTATCCGCGGTGTCTATCAGAACCACGGGAATCCCATGTTTGGATACGATACGAAGCCATTTCTTTATTCCCTCTGCGATGTTTGACTCTGTGTAGACATCAATAGAATCCGTAGTCGGGAAATCAACATAAAAAGCGGGAGCAGCCGTCCAGGATGAGAACCAGCCCTGGATCATTTCCATGACCTGGTCGCTCTCATCAAGCGTAAGCGGGAACAATCCGTACTTCCCAAGTTCAAGCCCCATATTCCTGGCGACATTGAGCCCGCTCCACACATTGCGGGCGACTGTGTCCGGATCAACTACATTCCTTGGTCCTATAGGCATATCCTCCTCTGCAGCATACCGCAGCAATTCAGCAGTTTGTTCAGGATTGAAGTAGTTGAGCAGGCCGGGCATCGAAATCTTGTCCTCTGCTTGCCTGAGCACTACACCCTTGACAGCTACTTTAGCCAACTTTGCCCTCTTCGCAAGCTTAATAGCATCCTTTACTGCCTTAACGCCTCTTTTCCCGCGGCCGACGCAGATGAGCAGCCCCAGTTTGTGGTATCGGGGATCACAAAAATCACCTTCCTCAAAGGCATTCGCAAGCTTCTTCAGTACCTCCAGGCGGTTTTTTGATCGCATCCTGGT